>CAIUKZ010000507.1 GCA_903899865.1 uncultured Bacteroidales bacterium
AAACTCTATGAGCAAATGATAGAAGAGGAAAAAGAGAAAGGGACGCTGTTTGCGAAAAATAACCCCAAACCCCTAAAGGGGCTTAAGAAGTAGGGAGAAGAAGAATACCAAAATTTTGAAAAAATGTCAGATAACAAACATCACAATATAACCGTTTCTTTTAAAGACCTGAATTTAGATTCATTTTATACAAGTGCATCTAAAATCGCTGAGGTTTTTGAGGCAAAATTGTATGTATTGGATGAACAGATACGATTAGATGTTTATTTTAACATAGATTGTGCATTAGGTAGAAAATTTGGAATGTGGCTTCAAGATATTGACCATATTAGGGCAGGTAGATTTATAAAATTTGAATCATCTGCCGAAAGACATTTAAATAGAATAGATTTCTCTGACTACTCAATTTTTGCAGTTCATAGTCCATTTATAGGGGATAGCAACAAAGTTCAAGTAATGAAAATTTACCTTGATGGTGTAAAGTTCTACTGGCAATCACAAAAGATATTCGATAATTGTGCATATTTCTATTTTGACGATAATGCTTTTCACTTAATAAGCGAGTATTATCCTCGTTTTGATACAATTACTGGCGAAGAGAATAAATTCCATCTATCAAGAATGGAAGGTACAGAATGTGAATATCAATTTGGGCCTATTAGTTTCAAACCTCAATTCAATGTTGATTTTAAAGACGACAGAGCGAATCGCGAAATTTCTTTAATAAAAAAGCCACTACTAAAAATCAGCTTCAACAATGACATCTCTGAATTGGAAATTAGACAATATGCTGAATCCATTAAACTTTTAGCCTCTTTTTATTCACATAAGAATATAGAGTTTTTATGGACGAAAATATTCAAAGGTGATGATGAAATTGCAGAAAAGAGATTTCAGAAAAAGTTTGTCTCTAATCATGATTTAGGACTTAGGTATTGGGGTGTTAATTTAGATTTTCATAAATTAATGACTACTCAGTGGCAAACTCACTTTTCTGAAAATAAGGAGTTATTAGAAAAAATAATTCCACTATTTAATCAGTCGAATATCGTTGATGCAAATTCCAGTCTTCTAATCAGATACAGCATTCTGGAAACCTGTATCTCGTACTACAATAAAAAGAAAGGGAAAAGTACTAAAAAAGAATTTTCTTTCAATGATGATAAAAATCAACTTTGGGAGGAAGCGTTTGAAAAATTACAAAGCTCGGTTATTGATACTGAAAAGGCTGACTTTAAAAAGAGATGGGGTGACATTCAAGCTAACTTGAAAAAAAAGCCAATGCGTTCTGAATTAAATTCTTACATTTCTGATTTGCAAATTGACCTATCTGATTTTCCAATCCAAATGAAAGACATAAAGACAATGAGGAATGATTTATCTCATGGAAGTATTGAAAGTATAAATGAGAACTCTGTAAAACAAGCCAATTTATTGTTGTTTGGAATTATTGGAATAATTATTTTGAAATCATTGGGGATAAATGATTTTGATTTAATAACAATTACAGATAGAGCCAAAACAATCAAATAGGATACAAAAAATGAAGGTGATGGTGAAATTCTACGGAGATATATTTATATTTCTTCTGCATTCCCCCACATTTATCAATATGAAAATTAAAATGAATTATGATAGATTTTAATACTTTTTTCACCACAATTTACGACAAATCCAAATCACTAAGTCATCGTACAGCCGTCTTTTTTTCTATGATCGGTCTGATTATGATTATAGAATTGGTTTTTAATTTCACTTATGATATTTATATCTCCAACAAACTTAATAATCTCAAGACTATCCATGAATTGAAGGAAATATACCAAAACGATTCTGTTGAAACTGAAAAATTAAGAGCTGATGAAATAAGAATCCTTAACCGATGGCATTACTCCGAATCTTTGCCTTTTTTAAATTATTCAAAATCTTATCGTACAGATACGATAGAAATAAAAATTTCAAATACGATAGAAAGTAAACCAATTGTTTTAAATAGAGAGGATTCACTGAGATTAGAGCAGGTTTTAAAACTAGGTGAGTATAATACAGGTGATAGAGATTATTCAGGTTCTCTGCATTTTTTTGATTCTCTGACTACTAGCAATCAAAGTATAATTCAGAAAAAGGAGATAAGGAAAACAACAAATTACAACAAGTCAAAAATCGATAAACGTTCAAGAATTTGGATGTTTGTTAGTTCTAATTATTTATTTTTGCTTATTTCACTCATGCTTTGGATATTTCCATGGTTTTCGAAAGAGCAAAAGAAAGGAAGTATATTTATTGGAATTTTCGCCTCGCAAGTAATGCTGATAATTATTATGCTGGTAGTGTACTGGACGGCCTATTTTATTCCATTGCTAATTGGCAATCCTCTTTGTAATTATGCTTTGAATGCTATTATTCATTTAGCATTATTTATTTTGGGGACACGAATCATCATAAAAGCTTCAACTAAAAAGTAATGTTTTAACACCAGCGGTGTTACCTTTGAGTAACCCCCAGATTTATCTGGGGGATGACAGAATAAAACAACACAACCCCAGTGGGGTTGACCAATAATAAAATATCAATTTTGCAATTTTCCACCACCTTGGTGGAAAATTGGCTGAAAGACATTTATATCATCAACCCAACAGCAATGCTTTGGGATATTTGCAAACAAGTTGAATAACCAATTACAAAATGGAAAAAGAAAGTAACAGCCTCGATTATAAAAGTTTGAGAAAAGCAATTGGTAAACAGGCTGATTTAAAATCGCTTGCCGATACCTGTGTGGCTTTTGCCAATGCACAAGGCGGTAAACTTATCATTGGCATTGAAAATATGCAAAGTGAGCCTCCTGTAAATCAGAAAGTGAATATTGAGGATGTGAATGCCGTAGTGGTCAAACTGCGTAGTCTGACTGATGGGGTGGGGTTGGTAAATCCTGAAATAATAACGCATGCCAATGGGGCTGAGTATTTTGTAATTAGGGTTCTTCCTTCGTTGCGTACCATTGCCACCACTTCGTCGGGTCGCGTATTTATTCGTATTTCTGACAATAGTTGTCCCGTAGGCAGCGATGAGTTAACTAACTTGGCAGCCGAAAAATCTGCTTTTCAATGGGAAATTATAGCAAGCCAAAAAATAACGTTGGAGCAGATTGATAAAGACAGTCTTACACACTTTATTGATGATATTAGGCGGTCCGATAAGGTATCCGATTTTATAAAAAACAAAGAGATTCCAGAATTACTTAGTTTCTATCAGATGATTGACCCTGATGGCTTTGTTACAAATTTAGGCATTTTGTGGCTCGGAACTCCTGCACAACGAGCACGCTTAAACTACCCGGTAACTATTCAATACATTGTTTACAACGAACGGGATGAGAAAATAAGAAAAAAGGAATGGCATTATCATTTGCACAGCCCTAAAGAATTGTTGCAGGAAATTGAAAAGGAAGCTGTTGAGCTTACCTATAGCACCGAGCTTCCTGATGGACTGTTCCGAAAAACAGTGAGACAATATCCCAAAGAGGTGGTAAGAGAATTGCTGATTAATGCCATTGCCCATAAAAAATACACTATTTCGGGTGATATTTTTATTGAAGTATATCCAAATAGAATGACCATTACCAATCCAGGCAGTTTACCTTTAGGAATAACAAAAGAAAATATTTTACACGAGCGTCATCGCAGAAATCCTCATCTTATTCAAACACTCAGCGATTTGAAACTTATGGAAGGTGAAGGCTCTGGATATGATTTGGTTTATGAGAAATTAGCCCGTGATGGCAAACCATTCCCCGAAATTGTAAGCGAGTTTACAAAAGTTGCTGTTACTGTCTATTCAAGAATTGTAGATGCCGAAGTTATTTCTATACTGGATTATATTGAACGACATTACCAATTAACCCAAAAAGAATATATCGCCTTGGGACTTATTGCCTCTGAAAAGAAAATTCTTGCCACTCGATTAGCTTCTAAATTACAGTTGGCACAAGAAGAAAAAATGCGTTCGTGGATTGGTAACTTAACCGAAAATAGTATAATCATAACTCATGGAATCAAAAAAGGAACGGAGTACTTATTAAATCCTGAGTTGTTTTCACAAGCAAAGTTGGATATAAAACCGTCATTAAGAACGTTGGAACCCTACAAATTGGAAGCACTTATTATTGAGGACTTAAAGTACAATGGTATAAGTAAAATGAAGGAAATACAAAATAGATTA
>CAIUKZ010000508.1 GCA_903899865.1 uncultured Bacteroidales bacterium
GAAGCACTTGCATTAATCCACAACAATGGAGGGTGTACACACCTTAAAATAGCCTGACCAATGGCATTGGTAGAATCAATCCTCGACTCAAGTATCAACAATTTATTATCGATGGTATGTCTACAATTAATTGAAGCTCCTGCCAGATTAATTACTGCATGAGCACCATCAAAGGATCTCACAAGCTCTTCACGCTTCCATGTCAAGTCACCACCACGACGTGAAACCACCAGCACCTCAAATCCCATAGCCCGAAAACGAGCCTGAAGATAGCTACCTATAAAACCAGTTCCACCTGCAAGAATTATTTTTTTTATTATCATTTCATCTATTTAAGGCCTGCTCAAAAAACGTTTGTACTAATTTACACAAATAATAAGACAGAATTAGTGCATCAATAGTTTATCCACTACGTGGAATCAATCCTTTGGATAATTATTTCTATTGATATCAATTCCCTACGGGAAAATTAGTTTGTCAGCATCGCTTTACCTATTTCTTCTAATATTTCAACCTCATCACAACAAAAACTCCCCCACAACAAAAATTGCAGAGGAGTCCCCAATTATCAATTATCAATTATCAATTATCCTATTCGTGTGCTCCCATCTTAAGCATTTCTACTTCTTTCAAAGTCAAGAAACGGAATTTACCTCTAGGTAAATTTTTCTTTGTCAAACCGGCAAAGAAAACCCTATCAAGACGGATTATTTTATATCCCAATTTTTCGAATATTCGGCGCACTACACGATTTTGACCTGAGTGGATTTCAATTCCCACTTGTTTTGCATCATCATCTTTGACATATTCAAGTGCATCAGCAGCAATGGTAAAGTCATCAAGTGTCACACCAGAGAGTATGGTTTTATAATCTGCTTGCTCGAGTGCTTTATCCAACGTAACATGATAAATCTTCTTTTTGTCGTATTTTGGATGCGTAAGTTTAGAGGCCAAATCACCGTCATTGGTGAGTAGTAGTACACCAGTAGTGTTTCTATCCAATCTACCCACTGGGTAAATTCGCTCACTACATGCGTTTTTCACTAAGTCCAACACTGTCAATCGTTCATGAGTATCTTCCGATGTCGTTACGCAGTCTTTAGGTTTATTGAGCAGTAGATATACTTTACGTTCAGAATGAACGGGTTGTTCGTGAAACATCACTTTATCTGTGAGCATTACTTTCACTCCCAGTTCGGTCACCACCTCACCATTCACAGTTATCACACCTGCTTGAATGTATTCATCTGCCTCACGGCGCGAACAGATTCCTGCATTGGCAACAAATTTATTCAAACGTACTGGCTTGGTAAAGTCAATGGTGTTTTTCTTAAACGCCAATTGCTTCTTTTGACTGTATTTGGCATTCGGATCATACGAATCATCGCCACTCCGTTTACGAAATGCCACCCCGTCTTTACGATCATCAAATCTAGTTTCTTTATATTCAGACTTTGGAGCATCTGGATTTTTTTTGAAATCCAACTTTCCTGTCCTTGGCTCATCATCATAACTATCAGCTATGCGTCCATACCGTTTTTCTCCATTGCTGTCGGCAGGCACATCCCATGGTTTTCGGTCGTTAGACCCTGGTTTTGAGTCTCTGTTTTCCCATGGCTTTTTAGCACCAAAGCTCGGTCTTCCACCTTCGCGGTTTTCGTATGGTTTACGGTCGCCATAAGCGGGTTTGCTATCTTTCTCCCATGGTTTTTTGGGCGAGAATACGGGTTTTGAATCTTTATCTTCCCATGGCTTACGATCGCCGGTAGACGGACGAGCATCTCTGTCGCCATAAGGTTTACGGTCGCCATAAGCTGGTTTGGCATCTTTCTCCCATGGTTTTTTAGCACCAAAGGACGGTTTGTTATCTCTATTTTCCCATGGTTTGCGTTCACCTGAAGATGGACGTGAGTCTCTATCTCCAAAGGATTTACGTTCACCAAAGCCAGGTTTACTATCACGGTTTTCCCATGGTTTTTTGGCGCCAAAGGAAGGTTTATTATCAGACCCACTGTATGGTTTACGGTCGCCATAGGCAGGGCGGGTATCATCATTTCTCTTAAAATCTCTGCTTCCTGAGCCACGATTATCATCGCGGGCAGGACGATCTGTGTCAAACTTACCAGCACCACGGGTGCCTTTCAATAGTGATTTCACATCACGTTTATCAAATGATTTACCATCACGGCCGGCTCCAGCATTCGTTCTTGGTCTCGAACCGCCTTGTCCTTTTTCATTATTTGTTCTCATTAAAAATTTTATAAGTGAATACGCATGCAAAGGTCGGAAAAAATTACGAATATCAAACACAAAATTCTGGAAAAGAGTTGAGATAACACTTGATTTAGACTTATTTCTTATGAAAAATTCTTATCTTTGCAGGAAAATCGACTAGTGCAATCTCTAGTTAGCAACAAGAAGTTAACATACTATACAACAAATCTTTAAATATATTTCGGAATGTTTCAGAATCATAAAATAGCAAATGACATTTACTATGTGGGTGTAAATGATCGGCAAAAACATAAGTTTGAGAACATGCTCCCACTTCCCAATGGAGTTTCATACAATGCTTATCTTATCATGGATGAAAAAACTGCATTGATAGACACTGTTGAATTAGCATTTGGTGATGTGTTTGTTAACAAAATTCAATCGCAACTTGGCGACAAGAAACTAGACTACCTCATTATCAACCACATGGAACCTGACCACTCGGGGGCTATCCGTTTGATTAGACAGTACTATCCTGAAATAATCCTGGTAGGCAATAGCAAAACACTAGCCATGGTGGAGGGATTTTATGGCATTGATGACAATGTATTGGAAGTAAATGATGGTGGCGAACTTTCACTAGGAAGTCACACCCTGCAGTTTTACCTCACCCCCATGGTTCACTGGCCTGAAACCATGATGACCTATGATGTTAAAGAGCGTGTACTTTTTTCGGGTGATGCGTTTGGGTGTTTTGGCAATTTGGATGGTGCTGTGATTGACAAAGACTTAGACGTCAACAAGTATTGGGACGAAATGATACGCTACTATGCCAACATTGTAGGAAAATATGGATCTGCGGTACAAAAAGCGCTACTTAAACTGACTCCATTGGATTTTGAAATTATCTGTAGCACTCACGGTCCAATATGGAAAAAACACATCTCGGAAGTGGTAGATGTGTACGATCAACTAAGTAGATACAACGCCAAAGAGGGTGTGGTGATTATTTATGGATCAATGTATGGCAACACCGAACTAATGGCAGAAATTGTGGCGCAAGGTGTAGCTCAAAGTGGTGTAAAAAACATCATTGTTCACAATGTATCAAAAAGTGACCCTTCTGAAATCATCCGTGACATTTTCAAATACAACGGCTTAATAGTTGGAAGTCCAACCTATTGCAACGAATTGTATCCTGAAGTGGAATCATTGCTTAGAAAAATTGAAATTCGTCAAGTGAAAAACCGATATTTTGGATACTTCGGCTCATTCACATGGGCAGGCGCTGCCGTGAAACGCTTAGAAACATTTGTTCAAACAATGAAATGGATTACGCCAGATTTTGCTGTTGAAGAAAAGCAAGGACTGAAAGAAGACAACTATCACGCTTGCATGTACCTCGGCAAAAAAATTGGCGAAATGGCTAAAACACCTATCGTGGTTGAACCACATTGCGTATAGATTGTTCTCATCCAACAGACTAAACTCATATTCGTAGAAGAAAAACACAACCAAAAATGGAAAATTTGACATTAATAACGCCTTCAGTTTTATTTTCTGCAACTTCATTGATCTTGTTGGCATACACCAACCGATTTCACTCGTATGCTCAACTGATTAGAACATTGAAGGACAATTACATGTCAGACCATTCGGCCATCACTCGTGCGCAAATAGTAAACATGAGGAAACGGCTGTACTTAACTCAAAACATGCAACTATTTGGTGTGGCAAGTCTGTTGCTAAGTTTGGTGGCAATGTTTTTTATCTACGTAGGTTTTCAAGTGCTTGCTGAGTTTATTTTTGGTGTAGCCATGGTGTCATTAATCACATCGCTGAGTTTTTCGGTGTGGGAAATAAGAATTTCTGTAAAAGCATTGAATCTGCACTTAAGCGACATGGAAAGTGGCGATAAAATAGTTTGATAAAAACATTTCTTTCATCGATGAAGATGAATTACATTTACGGTTCAACAAATCAACATAACAATGAGCGATCAACGATACAATTTAAGGGGAGTTTCGGCATCCAAAGAAGATGTGCACAATGCGATTAAGAATATTGACAAAGGGCTTTATCCAAAGGCTTTTTGTAAAATAATACCAGATTTTTTGGGCAATGACCCCGAATACTGTAATATTATGCATGCCGATGGTGCTGGCACTAAGTCGTCATTGGCATACATCTACTGGCGTGAGACGGGTGACATATCCGTATGGAAAGGCATAGCTCAGGATGCGCTGATTATGAACATCGATGATTTGCTCTGCGTGGGTGCTACCGACAATATTTTACTTTCTTGTACCATCGGTCGGAATAAAAATCTCATTCCTGGCGAAGTGATTTCTGCCATTATCAACGGCACCAATGACTTGGTAGAAGAATTGCGAGATATGGGGGTGAATATTTACCCAACTGGTGGCGAAACAGCCGATGTGGGTGATATTGTCCGCACCATCATAGTGGATAGCACAGTGACTTGCCGCATGAAACGCTCGGAAGTGATAGACAATGCCAACATCCGTCCGGGTGATGTGATAGTAGGTTTATCGTCTTCTGGTCAAGCCACTTACGAAAAAGAATACAATGGTGGGATGGGTAGTAACGGATTGACTTCGGCGCGTCATGATGTATTTGCCAATTATTTGGCGGTGAAATATCCCGAAAGTTACAACAACGACATTCCTCAAAATCTGGCCTATGCTGGCTCTTGCAAACTGACTGATGCTGTAGAAGGACTGGATATCGACGCTGGAAAATTAGTCCTCTCACCTACTCGCACGTACGCTCCTGTAGTAAAGGAATTGCTAGCACAGCTTCGACCACACATACATGGCATGGTGCATTGCTCGGGTGGTGCACAAACTAAGATTCTACACTTCATTGACAACCTGAAAGTGGTAAAAAACAATATGTTTGCTGTGCCACCACTTTTCCGCTTGATACAAAAAGAATCGGGAACCGATTGGAAAGAAATGTATAAAGTATTCAACATGGGTCACCGATTGGAAGTATACCTCCCTGCTGAATATGCGCAACAAGTGATTGAAATTTCACAGTCATTCGGCATCGA
>CAIUKZ010000509.1 GCA_903899865.1 uncultured Bacteroidales bacterium
ATAACCCCCAGTATGCGAAGCGAAACTGGGGGGGTTAGGTGCTGAGTAGTTACACAATTTTTACTATTAAGCCTTGTTCAAAAAAAAATAAATGAAAAATAAATTGCGTATAAAAAAACGTATAGTGTTGACATTGTGATATATATATTATTTTTTCTGGAAAATAATTAAAAATAAACTCGAAATAATTTCTTGTACAAAATAAAGAACAACTTACAATCTCTTAGACAACAAGGTGATATTGAGGTAAAAGGGAAAATGTGGCGAATGTCTAAAACTAAAAAATAGACATTGTTTAGACGAACTTTTAGACAAACTTTAGACATTGCTTTGACAAATCAACCAACGGAACGAAGTGACGTCCCGTTTATGGGATTAACCAATTAACTAATCATACAACCAATCAACACTATGCCCGATTTAGTTCACGTTACTTACGCCCAGACAGGGCAAAGCTCACAAACCAATCATTTTGGTATGCGCGAGATGCAGGAAAAAGCATTTGAAGAAAGAGACGCACAATATCTATTATTGAAAGCCCCACCGGCTTCTGGTAAATCGCGTGCGTTGATGTTTATTGCGTTGGACAAGCTCATAAAACAAGGACTAAAAAAAGTAATAGTTGCCGTACCCGAAAAATCAATCGGTGGTTCGTTTCGTGCTACGGATCTAAAAAGTCATGGTTTCTTTGCCAATTGGGAGTTACACGACAACTACAACCTTTGTACTCCAGGTAATGATGGAAGCAAAGGCAAAGTACAGGCTTTCCGTAATTTCATGGAAAATGACGAAAAAATTCTGATTTGTACCCATGCCACCTTGCGCTTTGCTTTTGAAGATTTAGACATATCAAAATTCGACAATTGTCTGTTGGCCATTGACGAATTTCACCATGTTTCTGCTGATGGTGATAGCAAGTTAGGCGAATTATTGCGCCTGATTATGGAAAAATCAACCGCTCACATAGTAGCCATGACTGGCTCCTATTTCCGTGGTGATAGTGTACCAGTGCTTCTGCCCGAAGACGAAGAAAAGTTTACAAATGTGACTTATTCCTATTATGAGCAACTTAACGGCTATACCTATCTCAAGTCATTGGGTATCGGATACAATTTCTACCAGGGCAATTACACCGAAGCCATTCTTGATGTATTAGATACCGACAAAAAAACGATATTGCACATTCCAAATGTCAATTCGGGCGAATCGACGAAAGACAAATACAATGAGGTTGGTTATATAATGGATTCCATTGGTGATGTACTAAAAGAAGATTCAACAACTGGCATAATTTCACTGAAACGTCATAGTGACGGTAAAATTCTGAAGGTTGCTGATTTAGTAACAGAAACAAGTCAGGAAAAAACCATGAATTACTTACGTGATATGAAATCCGTTGACGATATGGATTTGATAATTGCGCTTGGCATGGCCAAAGAAGGCTTCGACTGGCCTTGGTGCGAATATGCCTTGACAGTTGGCTATCGGGGTTCATTGACTGAAATAGTTCAGATTATTGGCCGTTGCACCCGCGACAGCGATAATAAAACACATGCACAATTCACAAATCTCATTGCTCAGCCCGATGCAACAAACGATGATGTAAAGTTTGCCGTAAACAATATGCTGAAAGCAATTACAGCTTCATTGTTGATGGAGCAGGTGTTAGCACCAAACTTCAATTTCAAACCTCGTTTTTCTCCTCACGACAAAGCAAAGCCTGGCGAAATTCTAGTAAGAGGATATAAAGCTCCAAGTTCCAAAAGGGTAAAAGATATTCTCAAATCGGATATAAACGATTTGAAAGCGAATATATTAAAGGACAATAGCATTTTAGCAGCCATTCCCGGCAATATCGATGCTGAAGTGATAAATAAAGTATTGATCAAACAGGTTATTGAAAAAAAATATCCCAACCTGAGCGAAGATGAAGTGGAAGAAGTTCGTCAATACGTGGTAATGGATTCTGTGATGAAAAACACTTTGCAAATCAATGTGAAGGACCTTAAAAAGGCGATTGAAAACGATGAAAGCATTAAAAAAGCCATTGCAGAGAATAGGTCGAAAGAGGATATCAACACCCTGATTCCTAAAGTAATCAAGACGATCTATCCCGAACTTTCCGACGATGAAGCAAATGCATTAAACAAAGTCGATATCAATACCAACATTATGGATAGTTCAGAAGCCCAGGCAGACAAACGATTTATCCGCATGGCTGGTCAGTTTGTAAATATCGACGATATTCATATTGACCTCATAGATCAGGTCAATCCATTCCAACGTGCTTACGAAATTCTTTCAAAATCGGTAACACCAAAAGTATTGAAAGTGATTCAGGATGTCATTGAAACTTCACGAATTAAAATGACTGAAGAGGAAGCAATCATTTATTACCCTGATAAAGTGGCTAAATTCATGAAAACCTTTGGTCGTGTACCGGATATAAAATCTGCCGATTTTAATGAGCGTAGAATGGCTGAAGCAATTTTGTTTCTGAAAGAGTTGAAACGTAAAAATCAAGCTGCAAACATTAATTTATGAGAATCCTTTTTCCACTCCTATATTTTTCCAAATATATTTACTAGTGTATTTGGAATATTTGAGAATGAGTTCTTTGCCACGGAGTGGCTAAATGTGCATATGGTGCATTCCGACTTGACGGAAACCCCCAGTAAGCGAAGCGAAACTGGGGGATAATGGAAACAAAACTTGTCCGTCCTCTGACAGATGACCGTACATTTGATTTTCAATTCGACTAGTCGAACCGAAAATCAAATAATTACGAAAATTGAGGGGTGCTCCGCAAAGACTATAGTTGTATGGAATCAAACTGTTGCGGGGACCGACCTCGTCCGGTGAACCAAAAAACAAGTGAAGCGGACGCAGTCTTGACTTTTTTGCCTACATTTTGTGTTAAGACAAAAAGTAGGTCGGGGTCAGGGGCGGAAGCCCCTTTGATAAAACAAAGATTATAAATATGCAATACAATGGATAATCATTTGATAATTTAACAGATTTATGTTGAGTACTGAGAGGAAGAAAAAACTTCAGGATTTATTTGATAACGACCCTCTGGGCTTGTTAGAAATAAAACCCTTAGCAAGCGTTAGAAACGAAGACAATGTACTCGTTAGTAAGTTTCAGGAGATAATTGATTTTTATCAACAAAATCAACGTCTTCCGCATGAAAATAATGGCGTGAATGAACACACCTTATATTCTCGTTTATGCGATTATAGAGAAACAGAATCAAAAAGAA
>CAIUKZ010000510.1 GCA_903899865.1 uncultured Bacteroidales bacterium
AAAATCACTTTAAATATATATAAAATTATAATCATTACAAAATAGAGTTAATGTTGTAATGTAATGGATTAACGAATGTAAATGGTTTATAAACAGATTAATATCTGTTTTGACGTAGCTAAAGATAATAATAATTTATAGATATTTAACCTGCTAACTCTTTTTTTATTGATAAAAATCTTATAATAGTGATATTTAACTGTTTGTAGTTCTAATTAAGTGTTTTTATATACTACTAAAGTTGTATATTTCAGTGTTGAATGCACAGTTATATTTAAAATGTGAAACAAACGATGCCTCTTTTTGCTGATGTATTCGCTTTTCACTAGATATGTAAATGGTTGATACATAAAATACTATGTGTTGTGAGTCGTGCAACATCCGATATTCGACCTTGTGTTAAAGCTTGCCTCTTTTGATATTAAGTCAAGTTTTGTGTGCAGGTGCTAATGTTTATGTTCGTTATCCACTTTCTTTCGGCTACAATTTAGTAAATTTGCGACTGTTTACAGTATAACTCAGAATAATCAAACAAACAACTTTTTTGTTTCTTTGTTATAAAAAAATACTGGCAGAATAACTTTCTGGGTGAGAGAAAAATGAAAATAGAAAAATAGGCACTGTAATTATGACAGTCGGTATTATTACTTTAGTCAGCCAATGTTTATTTCAATAATTGAAGCAAGAATCAATTTGCCAAAGTTCATTTTTTCTACCCAATTCGTAATAGAACCTAAATACATTTTGATTACAATTCTTTTTAATGACTGAAACTAAATCTGGTGGAGCTCGTCCACAAAGGCCTAATATTTTTGGAGTACTTAAACCATACCGATTGGCTTTGTTGGGCTTGATATCATTTGCATTGCTCAGCAGTGGAGTTAATCTGTTGATTCCGAAATTAATATCCTATGGTATTGATGATTTTTCTCATGGTGTGTTTTCTTACCAAAAGTTATCCATCCAATTTATTCTTGCTGGCTTGGTAATATTTGTGTTCACCTTTCTTCAAGGCATTCTACAAACCTATGCTTCGGAGCGAGTGGCTAGAGATTTGAGAAATCAAGTGGCTGAAAAAATTTCTCGTCAAAGTTTCGAGTTTATACAACACTACAATCCATCCAAACTACTTACCAATCTTACTGGCGATATCGACTCCATTAAGATGTTTGTTTCCATGGCAGTTGTCCAATTAGCATCATCCATTTTTATCATCTTTGCAGCAAGTGCCCTACTCATTTCCATAAACTGGAAGTTGGCAATAGCTATCATTTCTATTATCCCCATTATTGGTGGTGCATTTTTCATCGTTTTTAAACGAGTAGGAGTGCTTTTCAAAAAAAGCAGGGAGGTCATCGATTGGCTCAATAAGGTAATCAATGAAAGTATCATGGGTGCAACATTGGTGCGCATTCTTAATTCGCAAGCTTTGGAGTATAATAAATTCATCCATGCCAATACGCAGGCCAAAGATTTGGGAATTGCTATACTCAGTTTATTTGCTACGCTTATACCCATTGTGATGTTTGTTAGCAATATGGCATCTTTAGTCATTTTGGTGCTTGGTGGACATTTTGTAATTACGGGAGCCATGTCATTGGGTGATTTCGCAGCTTTTAGTTCCTATCTCGTGTTATTGATTTTTCCCATCATGATGATAGGGTTTATAAGCAATTTTGTGGCTCAAGCTTCGGTGGCCTATGGTCGAATATTGGAGGTGATTAATGCCCCTGAAAATGAGAATGATGGCACCATGGTGGGAAGTCTAAAAGGGAAAGTGGTGATGGAGAATATTTCTGTTGTCTATGGGGATAAACCTGCATTGAAAAATTTGAGTTTAACTCTGCAACCAGGTACTCGCACAGCAATTATTGGACCTACTGCAGCAGGTAAAACACAATTGCTTTACCTTCTTACTGGCTTGATCCAACCTACTACAGGATCTATTCTGTTTGATGATGTGTCTATCAACCAGTACAATAAAGAGGTGTTTCAACATCAAATTGGATTTGTGTTTCAAGATAGTATCCTATTTAACATGAGCCTAAGGGAAAACATTGCTTTCAATGAAATAGTTACTGAAGAATTGATGACCCGTGCTATTGACACTGCCGAATTGCACGATTTTATTCACACGCTTCCTGATGGGCTTGAAACCATCGTTAGTGAACGTGGCAATAGTCTTTCCGGGGGACAAAAGCAACGCATTATGTTAGCTCGAGCTTTGGCTCTGAACCCCAAAATACTGTTGCTGGATGATTTCACGGCTAGGGTGGACGCACAAACCGAACTGAAAATTCTGGAGAATGTAGCAAAAAATTACCCTGGTATTACATTGCTTTCTGTGACACAAAAAATTGCATCGGTAGTAGATTACGACCAGCTTATTTTGTTGGAAGAAGGCGATTTGATTGCTCAAGGTACCCATCAACAGCTGATGGACACTTGTCCCGAATATGTGCAGATATTTAATTCTCAACGCAGTACCAATGTTTATGATCATGCAGCACTATAATATTTGTGTTTTGCAGACCCTCTTTATAGACTCTCATTCTTAATTCTATCAGATGAATTACAATCTAAATATCAACAAAGATGATGCAACTGATGCTAAAGTCAGCACCATTCAATCCATCAAGAAATTGCTTTTTCTTTTGGGCAATGAACGTGGAAAATTGTACATTGCTATGTTGTTTATCTTTCTCAATTCGGGTTTAAATTTGGTTGCTCCTTTTTTGATTGGACACGCAGTGGATAGTTATGTAATCACGCATAATTATGATGGTGTTCTCAGATATGCACTTGTGTTATTGGTGATTTTTTTGTGTGCTTTGGTGAGTGGCTATACTCAAACTCAACTTACAGGTAGGGTGGGGCAGCGCATGCTTTTCAATTTGCGCAATTCAATCTTCAATAAGCTACAAGAACTTCCAATTGAGTTTTTTAATCAAAATAAAGCTGGCGACTTAATTTCAAGGGTGAATAATGACACGGACAAAATCAACCAGTTTTTTTCGCAGTCGCTTGTACAGTTTATGAGTTCCATTTTTACTATGATAGGTGCTGGCATTTTTCTTCTCACCATCAATGTGGAATTGGCAGTCGCTGCATTGTTACCTGCTGTGGGTTTGTTGGTCTTTACTCGCATCACATCGCCGTGGGTAAGAAAGTCCAATGCCACGAGTATGAAGACCACAGGAGCATTGAGTTCGGAGATACAAGAGAGTTTGAATAATTTCAAAGTGATAGTTGCTTTCAATCGTCGTGATTATTTCCGTCAACGTTTTGCTGAAGTGAATGAGCAAAACTACAAAGCCTCTATCAAATCAGGCATTGCTAGCAATGTATTTATACCAGTGTTTGGGCTGTCGTCAAATATTGGTCAGTTGGTGGTGATGGCTTTTGGTATATATTTGATTACCATCCAATTGTTTTCCATTGGGTTGCTCATTAGCTTTTTGGCATATATCAATCATTTTTATAATCCACTTCGCCAGATAGCTGCTTTGTGGGCCAACTTTCAAGTGGCTCTTGCAGGATGGGATCGGATTTCTCAGATTCTGGTGATGGAGACCAATTTGCCCATCTTGCCTGTCACACCACCAGAAGATACCGCGTATTTGATGTCGTTTAGGGATGTGAGTTTTGCTTATGTACCCACCAACAATATTCTCAGCCACGTCAATTTTGATTTGGAACGTGGCAAAACCTACGCATTTGTTGGACCAACAGGTGGTGGA
>CAIUKZ010000511.1 GCA_903899865.1 uncultured Bacteroidales bacterium
AATATTGTCCGCATTGTAAATTGGTAATGCTTCATTTCCAGTAGTATATAGTAATGGATTTACCTTCAGTTTCAGTTTAGGTTTCAGTTTTTCTAGCTTCAAACGTTGCTCAATTTCTGCAATAGTTAATTTGTTGATGGATGCTTGAATGTACGGATTGTTGTCGATAGAGTTGGAAGGTAGGTGGCTATAGCTTTTTTTAATTAATAGGGAACTAGAGTAGGATTCAGGACAAGTATTCATCTGTAATGTAATTGGTTGGTTGTCATACCACAGGTAGTTTTCCACATTGTACCTTGCTTTAATCAGATCCATGGTGTTTTTTTGACGAGCCATCAATGCATCCTGCACCAGAATGTGAGCTTCTAGCGTGTCTATGGCTGTTTTTTCGCCGCCTAAAAATGATTGTACGGTGTTGTCATGATAGGTTTTGCTGAGTTCTAGATTTTCAAATAGCACCGAATCTATATGCGAACATAGCTGCCATTGAAGGTAGGCTGATATAGCATTGATCAACAAATCATTTAATTGTTGTGCTTGTTCATTCTTTACTAGGTTTTTGAATTCGCGCGCAATTTTGAGTGTGGTCTTTCGTTCATTCACGACCAATCCTTGCAATACATCCAACTCTAAACCAAGGTGCCAAAGTCCATTTGGCTTGATGGTATGTTCGGGGTTGAGATACACACCTTGGTAGTTTTCGTAACCACCTACAATGTCTATTCCTAGTGGTGTGGGGATGCGCAGTTTGGTTTGGTATTGTCTGTAATATAATTTTTGATCAAAGTTTTTTTCCGACCAATCCGATTTCAAACTCGGGTCAAATCCTCCTTTGGCTCTTAGAAGTTGAGCATTGCCGGTTTCCAATTTAAGATTGGCTTGCATGGCAACGGGATGAAAACTCACAATGTTTTGAATGTAGTCTTCGAATCGGAGCACATTATTGCCATTTTGGGCTATCAATACTGTGTTTACTGATAGTAAGATGGCTATTAATAGTATGTGGTGCCATTTATTGCACATGAGTTAATTTGAATCTAAGTATTAGTTTGGTTTACAGTGGATTTTACTCAACGATTTCTAATTTTTTATTTCAGCATTCAATCAATAGAAAGCTTATTTAATTGATTTAATTGGCGCTTTTCGCTTGATTACATCTACTTTCTCTTTTTCATTCTCATAATAGTCTGGTGGAAATCCATTGAGTTGTCTCCATATTTCATACCATAGAGGAACTTGTTTTAGGAATATAAATGCCTGAGCTCCAGTGCCAATGCTTAGTTTGGTTGGCCATTGTTTTTTTTCAGGGTCTGGACTTATCAGAATGCGATAATGTCCGTTGTCACTAATGTACCTGTCTATGGCTACTATTTTTCCTTTGAATACACCCACCGAAGCATCTGGCCATCCACTCATCACAATAGCAGGCCATCCATCAAATCGAATATTCACTTTGTTGCCAAATTCCAATAGCGGAATATCTTGTGGTTTCACGTATAGTTCCAATGCAAGGTCGTAGTTGGACGGAACGATAATTGCAATGTCTGTTCCTTCCTTGATGGTTTCTCCTAATCCTTTTTTAATGGTTTTTGTAATGTAGCCCGATTGTGGTGCTGTGACATAATAAAACTTTTTTCGTTGGGTGTAGTTCGATAGTTGGTTTTTGAGCTTGGACACTTCAGCTATCCCCTCCATTTTTGAAGATATGGCAGTTTGTTTTTCTGAAATGGATTTCGACAGTTTGTCAGCATAGTCTCTCTCCACGGTGAGTAATTCTAGCTGTAAGTTATGAAGTTCATTTTTTTGATTGATCAATTTGTTTTTTTGAATGTTCACTTTCGCCAACTCAGCTTGAAGTTTGTATTCCTTTTCTTGTAATTCTGTTAATGATTTCAATCCTTTGGCATACAGTTCTTTGACACGTAACAGTTGGTTTTTTGTTATTTCATAGTTGTATTCCACTGCAGCCAAATCAATGCTATCCATTTTGATTTTATTATAGCCTTGTGTCACCTTATTTTTGGTTTGTAATAGTTTGAATTTCAATCCATTTTCTAAAGCGTCATACTGATTATCTAGAGCAGCTATTTTGCTGTCATAAGCATCTAAACTTTGTACTTTGGCATTCACCTGTTCGGAAGTTCTTTCCACAAGATTTGTGTCCAAGTATTCGCTTTTTACCTCTGTCATGTACACAATGGTGTCACCCACGTTCACAAAATCACCTTCTTGCACAAACCATTTTTCTAATCGACCAGCAATGACCGATTGAATAGCCTGTGGTCGTTGTTGCGGTGATCGGGTAGTTACATAGCCTTTAGAAAATATATTTTGTGTCCAGGGTAGAAACGGACTGAAGATAAATAAACTAATCACCAGTATGATAAACCAAACAGATAAACGCGTGATTTTATTTCGAGTTAATAGTTTATTCGAATTAAAATCCTTCAAATCTACTTGGTTGTTGATGTTATTATTAGAAATATTAAGCATAGCCGTGTTCTGTGTTTAAGAGTTTATTTCTAATACTTTATGACATTTTTCTTGCCAGTATTCGAAATCAGATATCACTACAAGTGTACAGTTTCTCCTATTGTCGGTAATATAGTCAATGATTCTCTTTTTTTCATCTAGCCCTATGGAGTGGAATGGGTCTTCTAGCAGCAATAGTTGAGGTTTACCAATCAATAGTCTTGCTAGCTGTATTTTCTGGATAATGCTTTGTGGCAGCCTTCTTCCTCCACTGTCTATGATGCTTTCCAGATGGAGCGATTGTTGCATCAGGTAGGTGTTTAAATTAAGCAACTCAAGTAACTCAGACAATAATGTGGCATCAAATTCTCTACCCATGGTGATGTTGTCAAGTATGCTCGCTTCAAATAATTGATTGGTATTAAGCCCAATGGCAATTGACTCGTGAAGTGATTTCCGTTTGTAATTCTTTATTGGCACTTCATTGATGTGTAAATGCCCACTGGAAATGTTGTGAATGCCTGCAATGATTTGGAGCAACAATGTTTTTCCACTTCCCGATGAGCCTTTAAGTATCACTTTTTCGTTGGACATGATATGAAATGACAATTCAGAAAAAATCGGTATTTCATTTTCAAAATGAAACGTGATTTTTTCAGCCTTTATACTCAGTCCTTTATCAGATTTTACTTGATATTCTCCCGTATCTTCATCTAGTTTGAGGTCAGAAATATGACCAATTTTGTCCAAGGCAGTTAGTACATCGTATATGACGTCAATGGTGGTAAATAGCTTTTCTACCGAGTTGATAGTAAGTAGAACAATGATTTCAGCAGCAACAAACTGCCCAATATTCATTTTGTCCATAAAAACTAAACTGCCCCCTAGTAATAATAATGTAGTACCAACAACCAATTTGAAAATAATGAACAGTCCATAATGACCCAATAGTACATTGAAGTGATTCTCGCGAGCTTGAATATATTCACCCACGATGTTGTCAGTCTTTTGCAAATGAAGTTTCGAATCGCTATACATTTTGAAACTCTTATTGGTTCTAGCTATTTCTTCTAGCCAATGTACCAATTGATATTTGTGCTTACTTTCTTTAACGCTTGTTTTTAGACCTTTGGGGCTCGTAAATTTTACAATTATCAAGGTTATGACGGACAATGTTACGCCTAATAGGATGAAATAAGGGCTGTAAATGGAAAGTAAAACGACTCCAAAAACGATTTGGAAAATAGCCATCGAAAAATCAATCATAATTTTGGGTACACCTTTTTGTATAGTAAGGGTGTCAAAAAAACGATTGACTAATTCAGGTGCATG
>CAIUKZ010000512.1 GCA_903899865.1 uncultured Bacteroidales bacterium
ACCCTAGACAATGGATCATATTTAGCACCACCATTCACACCATACACCACGCCAGAAGTCCCTGCAGTAGCGGCTATTTCACCCGGATTGAGCACATTGAGCGAGAGCGCATTATTGGGCTGATCACCTCCACGGTAGGTAACGGGTGTGCCTTCTGCCAAGCCTAACTCTTCAGCTATGTCGGCTTTCAAACCACCTTGCTGACCAAAAGTGGGTACAATATCGGGTACAAGTGCCGTGTCAAACCCGAAGTAATCAAACAAAAATTTTGCGGGTGCCTCAGCTTTGAAATCCCACGCCATACCTTCCGAGAGTCCTGATGCTGTGGTGCAAACTTTCCCTGTCATGCGCATTGCTAGATAGTCGCCAGGCAACATATAATACTGAGCACGAGCATAGTTTTCGGGTTCGTTTTCTTTCACCCAAGCCAGTTTAGAGAGGGTGAAATTGCCTGGTGAGTTAAGCAAATGTGTCAAGCATTTTTCAGCTCCAAGGTCTGTCATGGCTTGCTCGCCATAAGGAACAGCACGACTGTCGCACCAGATGATAGAATTTCGGATATGCTGTTGGTTTTCATCCACCAACACTAATCCATGCATCTGATATGAAATGCCAATAGCCTTAATGTCTTTGGCTTGAAGGTTGGCTTCTGCAATCACCGCCTGCGTTGCCAACTTGAGGTTCTCCCACCAAGTATCTGGATTTTGCTCCGCCCATCCAGTCTTTACTGAAATAATTTCCATTTCCTTTTTAGGGAAAAATGCACTGGCTACACATTCTCCGGTAGCAGCATTCACCAAGCTCGCCTTTACGGACGAACTACCTAAGTCATAGCCGAGTAGATAACCCCCGACCCCTAAAGGGGACTGAGAACCCCCAGCCCCTAAAGGGGAGGAAGAACCTACTTCTTGTTGATGAGAACCCCCAACCCCTAAAGGGGAGGAAGAGTTTGTTTGATGTTGATGAGAACTTTCAATCATATCTCTATTTTGTTATTGTTTACTCTGCAAAATCCCCCTTTAGGGGTTAGGGGTTTTTTACTTCTTATATCTATACAACCTAGCAGCTCTGTGTGGAACACCCTTTTCGAGCTCATCCAACGCTACCACATAAGGCATTTGTGCCACTTTCTTTTGGAAGTTTCTAACGTCCGACTTCACTTGATTGATTACGTCGTAGAGTGTGCGAAGTTGAGAGATGGTAAATTTGGTAGGCAATAATTCAAATAAAAGATGAGGTTGTATCTCCACTTGATTGCGAATGTGCTTTAAGCCCCATTGGATGATTTCATTATGGTCAAATGCCAATGACATTTTGGCAACTTCAGCCACGTCATGCCATTTGGCTGTGGTAGTGTCTGAATTAAACTGGAGTTTTCTGTCAATTTTCACCATGGCCACATAACCAGTGGTAATGATTCTGCCTATCTTGAGTTTTGTGGTATTCTCAAGCCAAAGCACATCACGAGGATTTTTGGTGCGATCTGGACTGCCAAAGGTTCTAAACTGACTTAGATAGATATTTTTTAAACCAGTCAATTCGGTTAACACCCGATTCGCTGACACATCCAGGTCCTCTTCGCTAAAAATGAGGCTACCCGGCAATTTCTTGTCGTTGTACAATTCATTTTGTTCATTGATGGTTCGTTCTATTAAAATTACTTTTAATTTTTCGCCATCAAAACCAAATACCACACAGTCTACCGATACGTGTGGATAGAAGATGTTTTCGTTTGACATAGTATTTACATTTAAGATTGTGCGACAAATATAATAGCAAAAAACAAGAATACCAAATTTTTTACAAATATTTTTCACAACTTTAATATTTGATTTTCAATCATTTGAATATTGTATAAATTACACTATCAATAGATACTTAGTGTATATACAACAATATCTATTGAGTCACAACACTTTATCATCTTTCATTCCCATATTTGAATCGTTTATCAATTTCGATTCGATTTAAAAAGTAAAATCTGTATCTTTGTATTTCAAAAAAAATCAATATATGACTTTAAGACAAGAATTAGAGCGTCGCATCCTGGTATTGGACGGAGCGATGGGAACAATGATACAACGATATAAACTCACTGAAGCCGATTATCGTGGTGAGCGTTTTGCCAATTGGGATGGACAACTCAAAGGAAACAACGACCTGCTAGTTATCACTCAGCCCAATATCATCAGTGCCATCCATGTCGAATACCTCGAAGCTGGTGCAGATATCATCGAAACGAATACTTTCAATGCGCAGCGCATCTCCATGGAAGATTATGCGATGGGTGAGTTGACACGTGAGTTGAACCTTGCTGGTGCTAAGCTAGCACGACAAGCAGCCGATGAGTACACAGCCAAGAATCCTGCTAAGCCACGCTTTGTAGCTGGCTCTGTAGGTCCGACCAATAAGACAGCATCCATGTCGCCCGACGTGAACAATCCTGCGTATCGTGCAGTGAGCTATGACGATTTGGTAGAAGCCTACAAAGAACAAGTGATAGCATTGCTTGAAGGTGGTGTGGATGTGCTATTGATAGAAACGATCTTTGATACATTGAATGCCAAAGCCGCTATCTACGCATCGGAATTGGCAATGAAGGAAGTGGGACGCACAGTAGAAATCATGCTTTCTGCTACAGTAGCTGATACCAGTGGCAGAACGCTATCTGGACAAACTATCCGTGCATTCATGGCATCCATAGCGCATGCCAACTTGCTTTCAGTAGGTCTCAACTGTTCATTCGGAGCCAAAGATCTCAAACCCTATCTTCAAGAAATAAGCGCCCATGCCCCATGGTATGTGAGTGCTTATCCTAATGCTGGCTTGCCCAATCAGTTTGGCGAATATGACGAAACGCCAGAGATGATGGCTTTACAGGTGAAGGAATACTTTGACGAAAAACTAGTCAATATCATTGGTGGATGTTGCGGAACGAGTCCTGCGCACATTGGTGCTTATGGTAGTTTGATAGAAGGTGTAGCACCTCGTAAATTAAGAGCAGCCTCTACGAATCTTGAACTGTCGGGGTTGGAATTGTTGGAGGTAGATGACAAGTCACTCTTCGTCAACATCGGCGAGCGATGCAATGTAGCTGGCTCCAAAATGTTTCTTCGATTGATCAATGAAAAAAAATACGAGGAAGCATTATCAGTTGCTCGTAAGCAAGTGGAAGATGGTGCTCAAATAATTGACATTAACATGGACGATGCCATGTTGGAGTCCAAAGAGGAAATGGTGACATTCTTAAATTACCTTGCCTCCGAACCAGAAATATCACGTGTGCCCATCATGATAGACTCTTCCAAATGGGAAGTGATAGAAGCTGGTCTGAAATGCGTACAAGGAAAATGTGTGGTCAATTCTATCAGCCTCAAAGAAGGCGAAGATGACTTCTTATCCAAAGCTCGCAAAATCCGTGCTTATGGTGCTGCTGCAGTAGTGATGGCTTTTGACGAAAAGGGTCAAGCCGATACTGCTGAACGCAAACAAGAGATTTGTAGTCGCGCCTATCATTTGTTGGTTGACAAAGTTGGTTTTCCGCCACAGGACATCATCTTCGACCCCAATGTATTGGCCATTGCCACAGGCATTGAAGAACACAATAATTATGGAGTGGATTTTATCAATGCCATTCGCTGGATCAAGCAAAACTTACCCTACGCCAAAATCAGTGGAGGAATAAGCAATCTTTCATTCTCATTTAGAGGCAACAATGTGGTACGGGAAGCCATTCACTCCGTGTTTTTGTATCACGCCATTCAGGCAGGATTGGACATGGGGATAGTCAATGCAGGCATGTTACAAATCTACGAAGATATTCAGCCCGAACTGCTTGAATGCGTGGAAGATGTAGTGCTCAATCGACGTCCAGATGCCACCGAACGAATGATAGAACTAGCCGAAAAGGTGAAAAATGAAGCTACGGGCGTGAAAGCCGAAAAAGTGGACGAGTGGCGTTCTCATCCGCTGCAACAGCGACTGGAATATGCCTTAATAAAAGGAATATCCGATTATCTGGAGGAAGATTTAGCTGAAGCTTTGACACAATATGACTCAGCCATCGAGATCATCGAAAAACCATTGATGAGTGGTATGAACATCGTAGGTGAACTATTCGGTGCAGGAAAAATGTTTCTACCTCAGGTGGTAAAAACAGCTCGCACCATGAAAAAAGCAGTTGCCATACTTCAGCCCGTAATCGAAGCACAAAAAGTGCCGGGACAAAGTTCATCGGCCGGCAAATTTCTTATTGCCACGGTCAAAGGCGACGTGCATGACATTGGCAAAAACATCGTAGCAGTAGTGTTGGCGTGTAATAATTTTGAAGTGATAGACCTAGGCGTAATGGTTCCCACCGAAAAAATCATTCAACGTGCCATTGAAGAAAAGGCAGATATCGTAGGATTG
>CAIUKZ010000513.1 GCA_903899865.1 uncultured Bacteroidales bacterium
ATTGATTGTTAATGAATCGCAACTTTTTCACTTTGCCGACACACTGAATGAATTGAATCAACACTATAATCTACTTATTCAATATTACATTTCAGGAGTAGATGACCCATCACGTGTAGAAGTATATAACTCCATTTCATCAAAACTATTCGTTCTCAATGAAGAACTGAATGAAGAAATTCTTACCCACAATTCACCCGGATTTCAATACACTTCAAAACGGTTTTTTAGTCATACAAGGCGTTACCTTACTGCCTCGGATTTATATTCCTCATTGGTGTATTATCACAATCAATCTGCTCTAATTCAATCATCTCCTGAAAATCATCAGATTGAACTTAAGAGAATACGATCAAATTTTGAATTGAGTTTATCAGAACTTTTTGGCCAGTTTTTTATAGCCTCCAAGTTGAATGATTCCGAATGTAACTTGTTTAACGATATTCTACATTCGGATTACCCAGGTAAGGTAGAAAAAGTACTCGTTGTTTCGGCACTAACACTCAATTTGTGGCGAATGTTTGACCAAGTCAAATTGAACTTACTTCTTGATGCGATTGATTCTACTGATGCCGATGTTCGCCAACGTGCAATGGTTGGATTAGTTTTTGTTTTGGCTAAATATAATGATTTTCTCCCATTGTTTCCTGCTTTAAACAATCGCTTGGTATTGATTTGTGATGATCCTAGAAATGTAAGAAACCTTCAGAATATCATCATTCAAATTATATCCAGTGCTGAGACCGAAAGTATCTCCAAAAGGATGAAAGAGGAAATTCTTCCGGAAATGATGAAGATAAGCCCTTTTTTATCTAATAAGTTGAAATCAGATCGCAACATCACTCATGAAGATGGCGATGAAGAAAATGCTGCTTGGGATGAAATGCTGGAGAAAAGTGGTCTGAAAGATACCTTGAAAGAATTAACTGATTTGCAACTTGAAGGTGCTGATGTGTATATGAGCACTTTTGCGATGCTTAAAAGTTTTCCGTTCTTTTCTGAGTTTTGCAATTGGTTTATGCCCTTCGATCCCATTCACTCTTCCATATCTGGATTGCTCAATTCTGGGAATAACTCGTTGGTGGCGGCTTTTGTTAATAACAATCACATGTGTAATTCTGATAAGTATTCTTTCTGCTTTACCATGCTTCAAATGCCTGAGGCTGCTAGGGCAAACTTGCTGAGTTCTTTTACTTCAGAAGTGGAGCAAATGGATGAGCTGAACAAAGAAGAGTCGATATTAATTCCAGATAAGCTCGATAAAAATATTACCAAGCAATACATTCAAGATTTATACCGATTTTTCAATCTTTTTCCACATAAACATGATTTTGATAATGCGTTTGTTTATTCACTCAAACTACACCATTCGCAGTTGTTTGGTTTTATGTCTGTCAAGAAAGATTTGAGAGTTATTGTGGCTGATTATTACTTTGTTAAAGGTCATTTTACGGCATTCGTAGAACTCATGCTTCAAGAGCTTGAATTCTCAAAACCCAATGCCTTGTTAATGCAAAAACTTGGTTTTGCCTATCAGCAAATAGGCGATTTGCATCTCGCACTCCAATCATATCAACGTGCTGACATGATTACACCTGATGATTTTTGGACGGTTAAAAAAATTGGATATTGTTTTAAAAACTTAGAAAATTATGAACGTGCTCTTGAAATCTATCAGCACGCCAATTTTTTAAAACCCAATCAAAAGGGTGTGTTGTATCAAATTGCGAGTTGTCTGGCGTCACTTAAAAGGTATGATGAAGCCTTGAAAATTTATTATCAGCTCGAAGCCGAGTTTGGTGAAGAAGAAAAAGTCTGGCGACCCATCATACGGTGTGCTTTGTTTGCTGGGAATATTGCAAAATCCGATTATTATATTGGAAAAGTGCTGATTATTAATCCTACTGCAGCCGACTATATGCATGCAGCTCATGTAGCATGGAGTCAGAAAAGAATGAAACATGCTATTGAATTTTATAGAGAGTGTCGTGCTGTTTTAGGCGGTAAAATGGATGTTTTTTATCGAGAATTTAAGGCTGACATTGAGATACTGGATATAATCGGTATCGATGAGAATGAGATTCCGTTAATGTTAGATGCATTGAGTGATTAAATATATTATTGACATTATAATTCAAAAATAGTTGATCCATCAAATAGATATGACTTCAATGTTTTTGCGTACTACTCGACAACATTCTAAAATCTTCACATTGCTTTTGATGTTAGTGGTTTTCGGTATTTCTCCCATTTCATCACAAACCTTTCATCATCCCATTCAGACTCTACATGAAAAGCCAGAACTTGCCTTCGGATTGGATAACCGTTACACATTTATTGGTAAGCAGTTTGTAATTATAAATGGTGCATACACGGATGTCTGCTTTGGTGAAAAAATGAAATTTAAACTTGGTCTGAGTGGTACTCCATTTGGCTTTGAGACTCCAACCAATGACACGCTATCAAGTTCAAATCATTTGGCTTTCATAACAGTTGGGCATGAGTTTGATTTTGTAAGGGTACAAAAGTTTAGCTTGTCTACTTATATTCAAACTGGGTTTGGCTATCATTATTATAAAATTAGAAATGATCGGTTTTCGATTCTAGAATCAGGAAGAAGAGGTATTGTGCCCCTAGAAGTTGGTATGAATTTGAATTATGATTTCAATCCGTGGTTGAGAGCCAAAATTGGGTATGGCTATCGATTTGCGTTCTTTGATGATTTTTTTCCTCTTAATGGAGAGTACGCAAAAGCCACTTTCACTATTAATATTAAATACCTATTTATTGCTCTTAAATCTAATCATTTGTTTTGATGCAATTTTTTTTTAGAGGAGCAAAGCAAACCATGTCGGTTATGATAACTCTATCGATACAGAAATTTGGGTATAAATACAGGAAAAGCGACCTTGTAAGTCGCCATTCTTTCATTTGTGCTAAATATAATTCCTAAATCAAACTCCCATCAAATACCCCTTAAACGAAGCAAAGTCTTTGGTCATCGGTGTTGATTGCTTAGTGCCTTTCATAAATTCTTGTAGCTTGGCTGGGATTTCGACTTTTTCGCCTATGATATTTTCTACAGTTTCTAGGAATTTCGCAGGATGGGCTGTTTCTAGGAATACCCCAACTTCACCAACATGTAAGCCTTCTTTAAGTGCTTGATAGCCACAGGCACCGTGGGGGTCAAGTAGATAGGATGTTTCTGCTTTGCATGAGCGGAGAGTGTCCGAAATTTGTTCATCGGTGTAGCTCACTGCTGCTATTTCGGCAGCAATGTCACTGTGTGATGCGCCATATAAGTCGAGCACGCGCGCAAAATTGCTTGGGTCGCCCACATCCATGGCATTGGCTATTGTAGCCACTGATGGACGTGGTGAGTACTCTCCTGTGCGGATGTATTGCAAGAAAATGTCGTTGCGGTTGTTAGCAGCAATAAAGCGCTTCACAGGCAGTCCCATACGTTTGCCAAACAGTCCAGCGGTAATATTGCCAAAGTTACCACTTGGTACGCATACCACCATTTGGTCGGCTTTGCCTAGTTTTTTGAGTTGAGCGTAAGCATAGAAATAATAAAATGCTTGCGGTAAGAAGCGTGCCACATTGATGGAATTGGCAGATGTCAGTTTCATCTTTGCATTCAGCTCTGCGTCCATAAATGCCGACTTAACCAGCGCCTGACAGTCGTCAAACGTGCCCTCCACTTCTATGGAGGTGATGTTTTGCCCCAAGGTAGTAAACTGGCATTCTTGTATCGGGCTTACGAGTCCTTTGGGGTAAAGGACATATACGTGAATGCCTTCCACGCCTAAGAATCCATTAGCTACGGCACTACCTGTGTCGCCCGAGGTGGCAACAAGTACTTTTACATCCTTTTCACCTTGTTTCTGAATAAAATATCCCAACAGACGCGACATAAACCGTCCACCCACGTCTTTGAACGCCAGCGTTGGTCCGTGATACAACTCAAGGCTATAAATGTTGTCGGTTACATGCACCAGCGGCACATCAAAACTCAAGGTATCATACACAATTTTTTTCAATGCCTCTGCTTCCACGTCTTCGCCAAAAAATGCGTCTGCTACTACGTAGGACATTTCTTGAAAAGTCATGTTTTCAATATTGTCAAAAAACGACTGCGGCAAGGCTTTAATCACATCGGGCATGAACAGACCTTTGTCTTCTGCCAATCCCTTTACTACGGCGTCTTGCAAACTTACGCCCGATACTTTCTTGTTGGTACTGTAATATTTCATAAGTTAAAAACCCAGCCCCCCTTATCCCCCCAAGGGGGACTTTCAGAGAAGCTGGAAAGTGTAATTGATATACTATTTAATAATCGATGTCTTAAAAGTCCCCCTTGGGGGATTAGGGGGCTTTGGGCTTTACTTCCACCTTTCCAATCGCTTCATGCCTCGTGTGAAAATCCATGCCACAAATTTGGAGTGACCATGCTCTACCATTTTTTGATAGCAAAAGTCTTGCATTTCTTTCACTGTGCCCTCGAATGTGAATTTGCCATTCACATAGCAATAACTACAGTATTTGTCGGTCTTGCTACCATCGGCAGTTGTGCCACCATTGTTGGGATCTTTACTGAGTGGCATGCCACAACTTTGACAGAATTTTTGGTTGGCCATGATTTTAAAATTTGAATTTAATGCCTCTCCCTAGATCCCTCTCCAAAGGCGAGGGACTTTGAGAAACTCCACAATGATTATTTTTTGACACCTTTAGCAGTTTGGAGTCTTTCTTCAAGTCCACCGCAGTTTATCCCGTCTTAAACGGGAGGGGATTAGGGGGCTGTGTCTACCAACTCCCTCATAAACTCAGCACCGTGTAGCAAGCCATAGCTTCCGTTTTGTGGTGCAAATTCGTCATACACAGTCACTCCGTCTGGCGTATTTCCAGTTTTGTAAATGATAAACGGCACCGGTTTGTTGGTGTGTGTTTTGGTGGCACACGGCGTAGGATGATCGGGTAGGAGCGCTATGCTTACAGGTTCATCCCAAGTAGTAAGTTCCTCCAAGATGGTTTTTACTACACGAGCATCCAAATATTCGATGGTTTTGGTTTTAAGCACCTCATCACCTTCGTGACCCGCTTCGTCGCTGGCCTCGATGTGAAGAAATACAAAGTCTTTGGTGCGCAATTGGTCGATGGCTGCCTGTGCTTTTCCCTCATAATTGGTGTCATAGAGCCCAGTTGCACCTTCTACTTCTATCACGTCCAACCCAGCATATACGCCAATTCCTTTGATTAAATCCACAGCAGAAATCACGGCTCCGCTCTTGAAGCCATACACTTCTTGTAGTGTTTGCATCTCGGGTTTGTAGCCTGGCGACCACAGCCAGATGCTGTTCGCTTTGTCTTTTCCAGCAGCTGCACGTTTCAAGTTGACAGGATGATTTTCCAGCAATTCTTGAGAACGAAGTGTCAGTGCATTGATTAATTCAGCCGTTTCTTGTGCCTCCTCCGTTACTTCTTTTACCATCACTTTGGCAAATTCAGTTCCGGGTACATCATGAGGCGGTGTGCATTTCAGTTGCTTATTGCCACCTTTAATTTTCACTAAATGGCGATAGGAAACGCCCGGGTGAAAACTTACAAGGTCGTTTCCCAACTCCTTTTGCAAAAAAAGAACCAACTCTGTGGCTTCTTCATTACTGATATGTCCTGCTGAGTGGTTCTTTATCTTTCCGTCTTGTATGCAAATCAAATTGCAACGCATGGCCATCTCGCCTGGCTGAATAGCCACGCCGATGCTCGCCGCTTCCAACGACCCGCGCCCTTCGAATACTTTAGAGACGTTGTAACCGAGTACGGTGAGGTTGGCTATTTCACTACCTGGTGCAAAGCCTGCAGGAACAGTACTCAACATACCAGTTCTACCAATAGCAGCCAACTTATCAATGCTAGGTTTATTCGCAGCTTGTAGTGGCGTTTTATCTCCCAATGACGCTAATGGCTCATCAGCCATGCCATCGCCAAGTATAATTAGATATTTCATTCGTTTAAATTTAAAGACTCCCCAAGCCCCTCTCCCGTTCATGACGGGATAAACTGCAGAGGGGGTGTGAAGTTAGTGTTTAATAATTTACTTCGTTTGTTTTCAGTTCTCTAGTTTATTAAAGCAAGTATGCTGTGCTCGCTTTATTGTAAAACTTATTTGTTTTCCAATAATTCTTTGTAATTGGGCAATGCATCTTCAAATTTCTTAATTGATTCTTCCAATGTAAGATAGCTCTCACCGCCAGCAGCATTGAGATGACCGCCACCGTTAAACAAATCAGCAGCTACTTTGTTGGCTGGGAAGGTGCCTTGTGAGCGAAGCGAGAGCTTGATTTTGTCTGTATCTTCACGCATGAATACAGAAAAATCAATCCCTTTGATGGAGAGCGGGATGTTTACGAACCCTTCCGAATCTCCGTTTTTATAATTGTATTGTTTTAATTCATCCAGTGATAAAGTAATCAATGCCGCTCGGAATTCGGGATAAATTTTCATTTTTTTGTTTAGACAATAGCCCATCAGTCGGATACGATCTGCAGAATAAGTATTGTACACCTGTCGATATATATCATCCTTATCCACCCCTATTTTTATCAATTCGGCAATGATGGTGTAAATCTCCATCTTACTGGAATTATAGGTAAATCCACCCGTATCAGTCATCATCCCTGTATAAATGCAATCGGCACAGGCAAGATTGATTTTAGCAAAATCGCCCATCCGACAAATCAGTCTGAATATCATTTCGCTGGTGGATGATATCTGTGGGTAGGAAACCACCACACTGGCAAAATCACCTGGATCCAAGTGATG
>CAIUKZ010000514.1 GCA_903899865.1 uncultured Bacteroidales bacterium
CATCATCCGGAAGGTTGTAGTTAATCACGTGCGTTAAGTCATTCACATCCAATCCACGGGCTGCCACGTCGGTAGCCACTAGCAACTGGATATTGCGAATGCGAAATTTCTGCATCACATTGTCACGTTGCGCTTGAGATAAGTCACCATGAAGTGCATCAGCATTATAACCATCGTGCATCAATTTATCAGCCACTTCCTTAGTTTCCTGACGAGTACGACAGAATACAATTCCATAGATATCGGGGTTCAAATCCACAATGCGTTTGAGCACCATGTAGCGCTGACGAGCCTGTGACACATAATAGATATGCTCCACATTTTCGTTACCCGAGTTTTTTACTCCAACAGTAATTTCTTCGTAATTCTTCATATAGCGCTTCGCTATATTGGCAATTTCCTTAGGCATAGTAGCCGAAAAAAGCATGGTACGACGTGTATCAGGCGTACGCTCAAGGATGGTTTCGATATCCTCTTTGAAGCCCATATTCAGCATTTCGTCCGCCTCATCAAGTACCAAGAAACCAATACCACCCAATTCAATTTTACCACGTTCTATCAAGTCAATCAATCGACCTGGTGTGGCCACAATGATTTGTGGAGCAGTGTCCAACTGGCGTAGTTGGGTGCGGATATCCTCACCTCCATAAACAGGTACCACACGCATGCCACGCATGTTTTTCGAGTAATTCTTCAAATCATTGGAGATCTGAATACATAGTTCGCGAGTAGGTGCTAACACCAAGGCTTGTACCTCTTTGCGCTGTGCATCTATCAGGTTCAACACTGGCAACCCGAAAGCTGCCGTTTTTCCTGTTCCAGTCTGCGCCAAAGCCACCAAGTCGGAAGTTTTTTCAAGCATAAACGGAATGGATTGTTCTTGGACGGGCATAGGATTTTCATAGCCAAGTTCTTCGATAGCCGAAAGAATCTCGTCCTTCAAGTTCAATTCTCTAAAAGTCATTTTGTAGTTTTTAGTACACGTTTCGAGTAGTAAATCCGGTGATTCTTTCATTCCACGAATGAAAACGTGTACCTAATTGTATGCGGACTGCAATGTTAATGCAGTGATTTTCGGACATTTACTCAACAACGCGCGGTTGTTATTTTTCGAGTGCAAAGGTAGTGATAATATTCCTAATAAAACAAGCTGTGTCAAAAAAGTTTGAAAATGAGGTGGATATCATCGGATTTTAACAATAATGGGGTTTCAAACCACATAGAGACATAGTGAAAGAAAGCCAGAATAATGAGTATGATTTAGACAAAGCCCCCTCCGACTCTACCGAAAAGGGGGAGAGAAAGACGCTAAACCCAAACTTGATGCAAAAAAGAGAAACTCTTTCGAATCTCTCTTTTTCTTTTTTTGCTCTTAATATGCCAACCAGAGGCCGGCTTCTAACACGACGAAGTTTAGATACTTCGCCGAGCAACTTGCGCTAAATCACCCTACGCTCGACAGAGGTTCATTATCAATCAATTCAATATTTTAAATTCAATGTTTTTAGTATTTTTCTTTCCTACGGGATAATACAAGTTTCTCGCAGCGCAACTATCTGTTAAGAGTGCAGTTTCTCTTCTTCTAGTGTTTTCGACCATATTTTCATAACTTACCCAAGCCTTTACATAATAGTTATAATCAAGATCAATATTGCAAATTTCAAAATCAAGCTTTTGTTTTACTTTAGATGCATCTAATTTTCTCCACGGAAAAATACCAACATAAATAAATATGCTGCATTTACCACGGATTGCTCTCTTAATATCAAAAGTTTTATCAGTAAATATTTTAGAATTTTTTTCTTCAATTTGAATTATATACACATTAGGATCCGCATGATTCTTGTAAGTGAAAAATATTAAGGCATTCCCATTGTAACTATTTATACTTGACAAATTCGCCTTAATTTCAGCTCTAGATGTGATTTTAGAGACGGTTTTATTATTATTACCATGACAACTACTTAGTAATATTATAAACAGAAACAGAAATAGAAATTTAATTATATACTTTTTCATAGAACTTATCTTTTATCAATGAATTGGCTTACAGGTACGTTATTGATATATTTATTTCTATATACTTTTGGAGGAAGAAAATTATAAATTTGCTTTAAATACATATCCTGTTGTATTTCAGGTTGTTTAGTGACATATTTAAACATATTTGAATAGTGAGATGGTGAGATGTTTAATGCACCATTTTTCCCCAGCCCCCAGTAGCGTTCAAAACTACATGCTACACATTGTTCGGCGTATGGCTCCAGCCTACGTCGCAGCTAAAATAAAAGCTTTTGCTTTTAATATTGGCAGCAAATATACTCATTTTTCAAACAGAAAAAGACACGATGTCTCGTGCCTTTTTCTGTTAATATGCCAGCCAGAGGATGGCTTCTAGCACGACGAAGTTTGGAAACTTCGCCAAACAATCCACGCTAAAACACTCTACGCTCATCAGAGTATCTTCTCGATACTCTGATGACACATAAAACCAACATATAAGTAACGACCTGTTTGAAACATGGCCAAGGCAGTATCTAAATCATAATCTGATAATTCAATCCAGTATTTTACCTTTTTGTTCATTATTAAACGTTTGTGATTGAATCGCAAATATACAAACTTTCAATCAGTTTGGTGCTGAGTTTTAAATTGCATATAAATATTTTGGCAAAATCCGTTGCATCAGTGTCTATCACAGTTACACCGAACGTAAAATGTAAGGATTTAGACAAAGCCCCCTCCGACACCCCCGAAATGGTCAAGAGAAAGATGCTAAACCCAAACGACAAATTTCACCACTCAGCATTGGCTGTAAGCCAAATATATCCTAGCCCAATGGCAACGCCTTGGGTAAAGATATGAATAAGCAAAACCAAGACAAAGCCCCCTCCGACTCCCCCATAGGGGAGAGAAAGACGCTTAGAATCAAGCTGGATATTAATAGAAAGCGGTATGTCATTGTTGTATTATATTATTCCCCTTTAGAGCTTGTCCCGTCATAAACGGGAGGTTAGGGGTTCTGAATGCAAAAAAGAGAAACTCTTGCGAATCTCTCTTTTTCTGTTTTTGCTGTTAACATGCTAGCCGGAGGCTGGCTTCTAGCACGACGAAGTTTGAAAACTTCGAACAAACCGGCTAATTACGCTACGATGAACATAGCTCAAAATTTCAACTTTATCCTTGATTTAAATATGTCTATGTAGTTTCTCAGAATAACAATGTTGCCACCATTAGCTTCAATATCAGACTTCAATCGGATTAATTCTTCATCACAATCCTTTTCAAATAAAATCTTGTATTTCAATTCCTTTCCGTTTTGTACTACATAAATTGTTCCAATTCCATCTGCCCCTCCACCTTCTAAATCAAATATTGTCGCAAAAGGGCTAAAAACTCTGTTGCAAAAGACACTAATATTACTTTCGTATCCTTCATAATTTGTGTATTCTAATATTATTTTTAAAGATTTATCAAATTTATAAACATCCTTCTTTCCTGTATCTAAGTTTATTTGAACATGGTCTCTTGTAAAATTCAAAGTCCCTGCATTTTTAAAAGTCTTAAAGAAAAAATCCTGTATACGAAAAATTGTTGCTTGTGTTGCAAAGCAAATCACTGATGTTTCAATGCCAAAAATCATCAAAGTTGTAATTGAAATTACAATTAATGATAAAATATTATTAAAATATAGAATGTTTAATTTGATAATTTTAATCTGAATCATTTTACGTTTTTTAGTTTAATCTTCTAATTCACTAATATTTCTATATGATCCCAATGTACCTATTGGAATATTTATAATTGGTTTCCACACACCTTTTAATGGAAGTAGTGATGTCCCAATATCAAATAATGGCCACCCTACTCTTCCACCAAATCCTGATACTTTACGATTAGTAATTGCAGATCTCCCAGTTGTGATCGTATATGCCGCACCTATCGCAGTTGGAGCAGGGCAAAATGCAGCCCCGCTCACAGCAACTTTCTGTGCAACTCCCATAGTAGGATCATTTGAGTCGTTAGTATGACCTGTCACCATCGCGTCAGCTTTTTTAAGAGCTTTACCACCACTAAGTTTTTCATTATCTAGGTCATTACTAAACTTCTGAACAGTCCTTATAGCTTTTTTAACTTGGTGCTTTACTTTATGCGCTACTTGCACTGTTCCTTTTAAAATTGCAGGCACAATTACGTCTCCTTCTGCATTTAGAGCTCCTACTATAAACCCACTCTTCGCCCCTTCCCAGAAGTCACCGCCTGCGAATACAGAACCCATACCACCATTGAGAGCAGAAAAGGCTATGACTCCGAAGGCATTATTCACTACAAAATCGACTTTCAATGCATCCAAAGTATGACCTGATATGGACCCAAACGCTCCTGCTGCTGCACCTGCCCAGAAGTTACCGCCATCTGCAGCTGTCATGGCTCCCTGTGCTAAGGCGTGTGCACCGGCACGGCCTGCTTCGTTAAGGAAGGCGTTAGAGATGCCAAGGAAACCTTTATTGACATTCGCAAATGAGGCTGCAGCTCCTCCCGTGGCTCCGAATGCGGAGCCTATCCCGAAGGTGATGGCCCCACTGATGGCGCCGTTGCCCACCGATTTCCAGAATGAATTGGCATCCCATGACGACCCGTTGACTATGGTGGTAGCCACGCTGAATGCGCCTGCTATGGCTGCACCTACGGCTGCTGCTGTAGCCATTTTAATCAATAAGGCCACTGCTGGTATCAATAAGAATGCTATTTCCCCACTAGGGTCGGTGTACTTGAATGGGTTATTCAAGCAGTAGGAGTAGCGGTTGTAGTTCAGCCAGTCGCTCGGTGACTGCACGTACGGGTCGGGGCTCATAAACAGTGCCGTGAATGGGTCATACACCCTTCCGTTCATGTCTATAAGGCCGAATGCATCCAAGTGTTCGTGCCCTGTGTATCCACGGTTTACTATCCATGATGTGCGTGTGTCACGCTCTTCCCATCTGTCGGGGTTGGCGCGCACACCCTCCCGCTGTGTTTGATTGCGGGATTAGTTCCACCAGCGATAGCTCCTTCGCAGGCTTGTAGCTATCGGGTGTCACCTACATGGGTCGTAGGCATAGCGTTCGGCTACAGTGCCGTCCTCGTTGGTCAGTGCTACTAGCGACCCCTGATAGTCGGAGTACGAATAGTAGAGCTTATCCACACCATTGGTCGTTCCAGAATGGCGCCTGGAAGTCAGTGTATTTTTCGGACATTACCAAAATGGTCTATTTCTTCTTCGTAATCGCAGATTTTTTGTTTTTATCACGCAGCAAGTCAAAACTCAACCGATGCAAGGGGGAAGTACCAAATGATTTAATGGCTTGACGGTGTGCTGCAGTGGGGTATGCTTTGTTTTTATCCCAATCGTAGTGTGGAAACTCTGGATGAAGTTGCTGCATGATGGCATCACGATGGGTTTTGGCAAGAACCGATGCGGCAGCTATGCTTAGGTATTTGCCATCGCCTTTGACGATGGTCTGATGTGGAACTTGCTCATAAGGTTTAAATTTATTTCCATCAACAATGATAAACGAAGGTCTTACATTCAAGCTGTCAATGGCTCTATGCATTGCCAGTATCGATGCGTTGAGAATATTAATTTGGTCTATTTCCTGATGACTCACTGAAGCCACTGCCCATGACAAGGCTTCACGTTCGATGATGGGGCGTAGTGTCTCCCGTTGCTTTTCAGTCAGTTGTTTCGAGTCATTGAGCAGTGCACATTCGAATCCGAGGGGGAGAATAACAGCTGCAGCTACTACAGGTCCAGCTAGGCATCCACGCCCTGCCTCATCACACCCACACTCATGCTCCAATCCTGAGAAGCTAAATGACAATGTATGCACTTCATTCTTTTTCATCTCCAGCGTCTGTACTCTTAATAGTGGTTCCTTTTTCCCAAATGTAGGGGGTAATTTTTATTATTGAGTTGTAGCAAAAGGAATGTTCTTTGGTTTCTTTAGCGATAAATGACACCAAGGGGTCTAATGCTGCCAAAACGTTGAGCAACACGCTCACAATTAATGCAAATTTTAGAGCTCCAAACATCCCTCCAAGCAGATAATTCAGCATGCCGAGCGACATCTTGTTTATCAGATTGACAATCAACTTCGATAGCAAGAGCATGGCTACCGAAATCAATAAAAAAAGCAAAATATATGCGCCAATCAGTGCCGCTGTGGCTGACCAATGCAAGAAAGTAGCTACCGTAGGTGCTATCGTGGGAGCAAAATACTTAGCACTTAGCACGCCCAATATAATGGCTATCAACGAACTAACTTCACTTACAAAACCCTTAATAAAACCGATGACGAATCCAATAAGTATGGGAATGATAATGCAATAATCTAACTGTGTCATTGAAAATTATGTGGTTAAAATAAATGGTTCTAAACGAAATAAGGTGGGTAAAACGAAAGTAGATAATTAAACCACAAAAGTCACAAAAGAGTCCTTTATAACACATGGAACACATTATCCTATTCAAGTAAAACAATCAAAGTTCACATAGTTTTGCCTTTCGGCAAAAGTTGAGGTAGAAATGTCATAGACGGCGTCTGATAAAACATTTTTTGAACACAAAGGCACAGAGACACAAAGTCGCTATCACCGCAGGCTAAATATCGCGAAGCAATTATCGCAAAGCTAATAACGCCGCAGGCTAATATCGCAAAGCTAATATCGCCGTAGCTAATATCGCGAAGCTACAATCGCCGCAGGCTAAATATCGCGAAGCAAATATCGCCGAAGGCATATA
>CAIUKZ010000515.1 GCA_903899865.1 uncultured Bacteroidales bacterium
GAATAAAAGAAAGACCAAAGGGAGTCAAAAAAATATTTTTTAACCATTTTTTGATGGATAATCGCAGATTTTTATTTTTCATTTTAGAGAGCATAGAAGTAAACAGACTTAATTTTTAGTATGAACCGTTCTTTGCTTCATTTTTTGAAGAATTTATAGGATTAAAGCAAATCCATTATTTTGCTCTAGGATAAACCCCTTAGATTTCACGCATTTAATTCTAATAAAAAACTAATTGAATATACCATATTTATCTTATCTATAGATCACCAAAATAGGTAAATTGTTCCGTTACTTTTGTGAAATTATTGAATTGCCGTCTAGAATATTGGCGGTGAGATAGCCTTTGTGTGCTCCCAAAAGAAATTTTGAACACACTAAAAAAGTTGACTTTGAGTAACTTTTTTTGAAAAAAGCCTGATTTTTATCGATAAACAGTAAAATTTTTCTTGATAAAACATTTTTACTATTTTTATTAGGCTTTTCTTGTAAAATCTATCTTTTTCTTTTATTATCTAACTAGCTATTTTTCTTCTTGACGGCTCTAAAAGATCATGTTAATGTATTCGTATATTTGATACGAAACCGAAACTTTTTATACAGCGTATTAAATACCAACACTAAAAAAAATATGAGGATTCAAAAAAATGACACTCAGAAATGGAACAATTTTTAATGATCTGCTTTTAGGTGGTACAGGCAACGATCAACTTTTTGGTCTCGCAGGCAACGACATACTTTTAGCTGGTGCAGGCAACGATCAACTTGACGGCGGAGAAGGAGACGATTTGCTCTATGGTGAGGCAGGAAATGATACTTTGATCGGTTCTCAGGGTAACGATCAATTTGTAGGTGGTATAGGTACCAATACTGCCGATTACAGTTCACTAGGACAAGCTATCACCCTCAAACCCTTTGGCGTAGTAGAGAAAGCAGGTGGATTTGGGACAGATTCCCTAATCAGTATCCAAAGAATTATTGCTAGTAATTTGTTGAATGACACCATTGATTCTTCCACAACGGTTTCCCCTTCGACAGGGATCACAGCAGATCTCGTGAGGAATACTTTGACCGTTAAAGGTTCTGGTTCACCTTTTCCTTTAAACTTGCAAGTGTTTAATTTTGAGAATGTTATTGGTACAAGTTTTAGCGATACCCTGACTGGAAATAGCGCAAATAATCAACTCATCGGCAATGGTGGTGACGACACGATTAACGGGGGCGATGGATCTGATGTGATTGAGGGAGGAGCTGGTAGCGATTTTCTTAATGGAGGCTCAGGTAACGATTCGCTAACTGGCGGAGATGGTAGCGATATTTTTACTGGTTCATCTGGTAACGATACTTTCAATGGAGGTAATTTTGGGGATGCAGATGTTGCTGATTACAGTGCTTTAGGAAAAGTTATTACTCTTAAGCCATCTGGTCTGGTTGAAAAAGCTGGGGGATTTGGGACTGATAACCTGATCAATATTGAATCAATTACCGCCAGTACGCTATTGGGTGACACTATTGACGCATCGACGGCATCTGGTGCATCGATCAATGTTGACCTGAATAATAATACGCTGAACGTTTCTAGTCCGTCTTTCACCTCAGTATTTACTGTTCGTAATTTTGAAAATGTTCAGGGAACTAACTCCAATGACACTCTAACAGGCAATAGTGGCAATAATGTACTAGTCGGGAATGAAGGTAATGATATTCTCACAGGTGGAGCGGGAAATGATAGCCTCATAGGTGGAGCGGGAGATGATATCCTCACAGGTGGAGTTGGAACTGATATCCTCACAGGAAACGCTGGTGCAGATAAATTTGTTTTTAACAGCCTAGCTGAACGTACTGATAAAATCTCGGATTTTACAGTAAATAGTGATTTGATTCAGGTCAGCAGGGTTGGATTTGGCGCAAGTTCTTTGAACCAGTTCACCTACAACACTAGCACGGGCAATCTATCATTCGGTGCAACTGCTTTTGTAACACTGCTAAATAAGCCATTGAATTTTAATGTTGCATCAAGTGTTCAATTTGTTTAAACCACAATTATAATCAGTTATCTGGTGGGA
>CAIUKZ010000516.1 GCA_903899865.1 uncultured Bacteroidales bacterium
AGGCGCAATAAGTCAATTTGCAAACCTGAATTGGGCGCCTTATGTTTTTGGACTTGGCGCTACAATAGTGATTGTACTTCAAGGGCTTCAAATTAGCAATAATTGCAGAAGTGATAGCAGACAATACAGATTGGCTAAAATTGCATTCCTTTCTAGTTTGCTACTCGGACTAAGTACATACTTCATGGCTATCGGCTCTAACTCATGGGTAGTATCATTACTTGCCTACTCCAGCACCACCATTTTTTTATCGTTTAGAACTAATTCGAATTAACAATTCAATCATCTACGAGAGTTATTTAGATTCCTTAAAATATAACAAAGCCTAGTATTTCAAATGAAATACTAGGCTTTGTTGTATAATGAAGCGAGCAAGTCAAGTCAACTTTGACACAGCGTATTATTTTTTATCAAACCTCTCGTTCAGTTGTTTAGTTACCTCATTGGTTATATCATACGCTTTGGCAGCATAGAGTACATTATCATTGGAAGTATTACTAATTATCATCTGATATTTGTTTCCTTTATTGAAGTCTTTCATAAACTTATTAATCGTATCCCTGAGTCTAGTACTCATTTTTTGTTGTTCTTGCATCAATTGTTGACTCAATTTTTGATCCAGTTGTTGCAAATCCTGTTGCTTCTTCTGAATTCTAATTTGCTCCTGCTCTGCTCTTTCTCTACTCAAAAATGCATTATTCTGTAGCTTTTTTTGAAAATCAACCATTTCTTTTTGAAGGCTTTGAGCTTGGACATTGACAGTCAGTCTTGAACTTTCTTGTTTTTTTATCAATGCCTCATTGGACTCTTTCGCAAATTTATAATTAAGTAGTAATGAATCAATATTCACATAGGCTATTGGCAGTTTTCCTTCTTTAGGCAAATGAGCTACTTTCACATCATCAGGTTTTGCACCACTTGATTTTTTCAAATCAAACACCATCACAAACAACACTATAACAGCCACCGCCAACACAACATTAACAATCAGGGATAAATTTTTCATCAGAATTCTCTTTAATTTTACTTTAACACTCACTATTTGAAAGTCTTGCAAATATCCATTACAATCACATTTCATTTTCAAATAGCATTACAAAGATAATTTTTTTGAAACAATATCAATTGCAGATGACATTTTTTAAAACTATTTGATTATTTCACTCCTATTTTAAAGATATTTTAAGGTTTACAATTGCTTAAAATATGGATTTTTTTTCAATTATGCCGATTACTTATATTATAAACAACTCACAAACAGACACTTAAATATAAATTTGATAATATTCAAACTTTTATAGTACTATGTATTGCATGGTACTATATTCTATAGTATATTTGCATCGAGTAAAAGAAAGAAACATGATGAATGCCGAAAACATAAAATCGCAAATGCGAAAAGGATACTTAGAGTATTGCATATTGCTAATCTTGAAAAACAAAGCTGCATACGCATCAGATATTATAAGTGAACTGAAAGAGGCCAAGCTGATAGTGGTAGAAGGTACGCTCTATCCATTGCTGACTAGATTAAAGAATGGGGAACTTCTTGAATACAGGTGGGTAGAATCAACACAAGGACCACCCCGAAAATACTATGAAATGACAGAAGCGGGTAATGCGTTCTTGAACGAATTGGAAATAGCGTGGCAAGAAATAAATGAAGTAGTAGATAAAATAAAAACCTCTAATTATTAGACAATTAGATAATTAGATAAATAGCATAATAAAAACACATAAAATACACTTAGAAAAATGAAAAGGACATTGACTGTAAACTTGAACAACATCGTTTTTAATATTGATGACGATGCTTTTGAAATGCTCCAAGACTACTTGAATGACATTTCGGACTATATTGAATCTGATGATGAACGAAAAGAAATCATGCAGGATATCGAAGCTCGAATTGCTGAATTATTTAACGAACGACTTCAAAAAGGGAAAAATGTAGTTACTGATGAAGATGTAAAACAAGTGATCAGCATCATGGGTAAACCCAATGAGTTTGTAGGTCAAGAAGAAAAACCGAAGAGCGAGAAAAAATCAAAAAGTCACAGCAAAAAACACGCATATAGAAGGTATTATAGAGACCCTGAAAATTGTATCATAGGTGGTGTAGCAGGAGGGCTAGCGGCGTACTTTGGGTGGGATGTCAGTCTGGTTCGTATTCTGATGGTGATTGCGGTGTTCATTGGTATGGGTACAATCATACCCATCTACTTCGTGATGTGGCTGGTGTCTCCAGAAGCAAAAACCATGTCGCAACGCTTGGAAATGCAAGGTGAAGATGTAACCATTGACAGCATCAAATCTGAATTTGACCACGTGAAATCTTACGTAAAAAGTGATGAGTTCAAACAAAAAACCAACACAATAGGGTCACGCTTAATCCATATTATTCAGCTATTAATCAAACCATTGGTTGCATTTATTGGGGCAATTTTTGGATTGGTAACTGTCATCACCGTGATCATCATTGTTTCACTTGTCGGCTTCCTTATTTTCAATCCCTCGGCCGTCAGTATATTCAATTCTAGTTGCCTTACTCCATGGACAAATACGCCCGAAAACTATGCACTTCTGCTCATTTCCATCCTATTAATCATTGGATGTCCAGTGTTTATGATTTTTTTCTGGGCCATTCGGTTCGCAAAAGGGAATTTACAGTCATCACGATCCACATCATGGGTTGCATTTATTTTGTGGCTAGCAGGTATTTTCATGCTGTTAAGTGTGGTCAATCAACCATTATTCTGCACCATGAATAATGAAAATCATCAAAATGCAGTGAACCATGAAAATGAATATGCTCTTGAGCAAAACAGGGTAGTTTCACCATTTAAAAGCATTGATTTAGAAGGACATATTGAGTTATATATCGTTCAGGATAGTGTGCAACAAGTAATAGTGTACACACAAAATCAATATCAACAAAGCATCAAAACGGAGGTTCGCGATGGAATTCTTCAAATTAAAACCAATGGAATCTCATTGAATAGAATAACCAAAATTACTTTACATGTCGATACACTGGAAAATATAACTGCTAAGGGAGCATGTACTATCCACACCTTGAATCAACTCACTAGTCCTAATCTAAAACTGAAAATTAAAGGTGCATGTGAAGCAGACCTCAGTGCAAACATAGCCAACACGCTTGATGTAGAAACAGATGGAGCCTCAGACCTTAACATATCGGGAAAATGCAACACCTTCAGACTGAAAAGTGCTGGGGCAAGCGACATTGATGCAGAAAAAATGATTGCTGAAAAATGCATGGTGGAGTTGAAAGGGGCTAGCGATGCCAAAGTGTATGCTTCACAACGCTTTGAGGGTGATGCCATGGGGCTGAGTCATATAAAATGCTATGGACACCCATCGGATGTTAGCAAGGATGAACATTTCACCTCTTCCATCATTTTGAAATAAAACAAAAAACATTGAACAATGGACAAATCTAAATGCCCATTGTTCAATGTTCGCTATTAATTATCAATTAGTAATTATTAATTATCAATTGTTAATTGATTCTGCCCATCCGCCTTGGCAAGTACAAATTAAATTTCTATCACCAAAGGCATTATCCACACGAGCCACATTGATCCAAAACTTATTATCGGCCACCCATTGTGTAGGATAAGCAGCTTTTGATCGACTGTAGGAGTGATTCCAATCATCTGAAACAATTGCATACTCGGGATGTGGCGCATTGAGCAACACATTGTCGGTAGCATCGGCCACACCAGATTCAATTTCCTTAATCTCTGAATAAATTTGAAGCATAGCCTCTGTAAACCTATTTAGTTCTGCCAATGATTCGCTTTCTGTAGGTTCTATCATCAGCGTGCCGTGAACAGGAAACGAAAGTGTGGGTGCATGAAATCCATAATCCATCAACCGTTTGGCAATATCAGTTTCGGTTACTCCTGAGGCTGCTTTAAAATCCCGACATTCTAAAATCAACTCATGTCCTACCCTACCGTTTTCTCCAGTATAAAGTATTCCGTACGAATTCTTCAATTTCGCAGCCAAATAATTAGCATTGAGAATAGCAATTTTGGTTGATTGAGTTAATCCTTGTTCTCCTAGCATTCGAATGTAGCCGTAAGTAATGGTCAGCACACTAGCGCTTCCATAAGGAGCAGCTGACACAGTGTTTAAGCCACAGGTCTTGCTGGGCAGGAACTGACTCAGATGGCTAGCTACACAGATTGGACCTACACCTGGACCACCGCCACCATGAGGAATAGCAAATGTTTTATGCAGATTAAGGTGACATACATCAGCACCAATGGCACCAGGATTTGTCAATCCCACTTGGGCATTCATATTCGCGCCATCTAAATACACCTGACCACCAAATTCATGAATAATTGCTGTCATTTCCTTTATACTAATCTCAAATATCCCATGTGTAGAAGGATAAGTAATCATACATCCTGCTAGGGTATCTGCATGGGAAGCAGCTTGTGCTTTCCAATCTTCAAGATCTACGTTGCCTTTGGAGTCGCACTTGGTCACAACAATATTAAATCCAGCTTGAGCGGCACTAGCAGGATTTGTACCATGTGCTGAAGATGGTATAAGTAGTGTATTACGTTGGAATTCATTTTTTGAATGATAATATGCTCTTATGACCATCAATCCAGCATACTCTCCAGCTGCACCCGAATTTGGCTGTAGACTACAAGCATCTAAACCTGTTATGGTGGATAGATAAGTCTCCAGTTCGGTTGTGATTTGGTTGTAACCGCCAGTTTGATCTGTAGGTGCCAATGGATGCATACCTCCAAATTCGGCTCTAGACATAGGCAACATTTCGGAGGCTGCATTCAATTTCATGGTGCAAGAACCTAAGGAAATCATTGAATGTGTCAATGAAATATCTTTGCGTTCCAACCTTTTGATGTAACGCATCATTTCTGTTTCGGTATGATAGCTATTGAACACATCACTGGTCAAATATTCCGTCTGACGTTCAAAACACTCATCGAATGATTGAAGACCATCCAATTGCTCTTCATCAGCATATACTGGTGCATTATCAACCGCAGTTGCAAAAATCTCAATCAATGTATTCACATCATCAATATCGGTTGTTTCATCGACAGACAAACCTACCTCACCCGAGTCAAAGTATCGAAAATTAACCTCATAATCCAATGCTATCTCTTTCAATTTTTCGATAGTCAATCCATCAGGCAAGCTAATTTTTAAAGTATCAAAAAAGTTTTCATTTTCTTGAGTGAAGCCGTATACTGGTAGGATTTCATTGATATAGCTTGCAGTAGCGTGAACCCGTTGAGCAATAGCATTTATTCCTTGTTGCCCATGATACACTGTGTACATGCCTGCCATTGTAGCCAGTAAAGCTTGTGCTGTACAAATATTGGAAGTAGCTTTTTCACGCTTGATATGTTGCTCACGAGTTTGGAGAGCCATTCTGAGTGCTGGTTTGCCATTCACATCCTTGCTCACACCAATAATCCTACCTGGCATATCGCGTTTAAATTCTTCACGTGTAGCAAAGAATGCTGCAGCTGGTCCACCATAGCCCATGGGGATTCCCCATCGCTGTGTACTACCGAATGCTATATCTGCACCCCATTCGCCTGGAGGTGTAAGGAGTGCCAAGCTCAAAATATCTGATGCAACCGCTACTTTACAATCCTTGGCATGAGCATCCGCTACAAATCCAGCATAATCTTCAACACTACCATTGGCATTGGGGTATTGGACGATAGCACCAAAATGTTTATCGGTAAAATCAAATGTTGAATAATCAGCTATTTGAAGTTGAATACCTTGAGCTTCCGCACGTGTTCTTAGCACAGCTAGGGTTTGAGGAAACACATTTTCATCAACAAAAAGGACATTTGCTCCCGCTTTGACCTGTGCACGACTTCTAAGATTAAGCATCATAGTGGCTGCTTCTGCACCAGCTGTGGCTTCGTCGAGCAGGGAGGCATTAGCCAAAGGAAGACCAGTGAAGTCAGAAACTGCAGTTTGAAAATTCAATAATGCCTCCAATCTACCTTGTGATATTTCGGCTTGATAAGGAGTATAGGAGGTGTACCACGATGGATTTTCGAAGATATTTCTTTGAATTACAGCAGGTGTACATGTGTCATACCACCCCTGACCGATATACGTAGTATAAACATTATTTTTAGAGGCTATTTCAGCTATATGTTCGGCATATTGACGCTCCGAAAGTGCATCTGGCAATTCCAATTTATTATTTAAACGAATGGATGATGGGATGGTTTGATCAATTAATTCATCAAGGCTATTGGCTCCAACCACCTGAAGCATAAGCTCTTGATCTTGATCTGAAATACCAATATGGCGAGATTGTAACATGTCTTTCATCTGTTTATAATTGTTTTTTAGTTGTCAGATGGAACTCGCACATAAACATCTCCTTGTGTGTCAAAATTAATTTGTCGTGCTCGTTTCATTTGTAAATAGTTTAGCCTCCCCAAGCCCCTCCAAGGAGGGGATGTGAAGTTAGTATTGTTTAATCAAACCCATGTGTTTACTATAGTTAGTAATTGGTCATGAGTGTGTTCATTAAAAAAACTTTTTGATATTAAAGGGCACAAAGTTACAGGTTTTCTTTGTTAACAGGCATCAGATTATTTGAAAAGTTATCCACAATTTATGTACAGTGAATGATGCAGCGATGGATTTAATGTAGGTAATAAAAAAAATGGTTGCCCCATCACTTATGAGACAACCATTATTAATCAGCATTCAAAATGAGTTTTATCCAACTATTAATTTTTGAGTGGCAACTCTAATCCCTTTTTGTGCTTTCACAAAATAAACACCCTTTGTAAAAGATAGTGAGGATATCTCATAATCTTTTGATTCAGTAGTTTGTCTGAAATATGCAACCATTACACCTTTAGCATCTAGAATTGAAATCATTACAGACTCCTCATCCGAAACATCACGTAGTTTAATGGTCAAAATTCCTTCATTCACTGGATTGGGTGAAATGCTAAGGAAATTATCAGCTACTTGCAATTGTTCTACATTGACTTTTGCAGTTTCATCAAATAGAGTTATTAATCCTTGGGCATACCATCTTACTAGATAATCATTCGGATGCAGAGAATTTGCAATACAATTATCTTCTCCTTTTCTAGCATAGATACTGTCAGTCATTTGCGTCATTGGGAAATTGGTTACACCTACCGACTCCAAAGTAGCCAACTGATCACGAATTGCTCTCATTCTCGTTGGACCAGCAGTGCCTGGTGAACCTGTTCCTTTACCTGGCAACATATTATTTACCAAAACAATTTCAGCATTGGGACATGCAGATTGAATCTTTGAAATGGTTGATTGTATTTGAAACTTAAAATCAGTGGCCGATCCACCCCAAATATCATTCATTCCATGATCAAGTAATACTAAATCCGGATTGTGTGGAGTAACCATGTATTTTACATATTGATTTGCCCACGAGGCCATCTTGCCACCACATGACGCATTATAAACAGTCACTTCGCCACCAAATTTTTTACGCAAAGCATCTCCGAGCATATCCACATAACTATGCATATAAGGCGCAACAACTTGAAAATTTTTATCATCGCCTGCAAAACCGCTCGTATTGTTTCCACAGGTAATACTCATGCCAAAAGCCACTACAACTAGTGGTTCTTTAGCCTTTAATTTTGCCATGGTCTTTGGTAATTTATCTCCTTGATAGTGAAAAATTGAACCACCACCCCAATTGGATCTATCGGGAACATAAGTCACACAAGTCCATGAAGTATTTTGTACATTTCTGAGATTATTTCTTCCTACTCCAGCAGAAACAGTAGATGAAACTTTTGAAGACAATTGTGTTATTGTCTTTCCTTCAAAGCTATAGTCAACTCCTTCTTGAAATTTTTGAGAAAAATCGTAGTTTGTTACCGAAATTATTTTAGAAGGTGTAAACATCAGGTTTGCAGTTTTGCCAACTGCCGACAATAAAACCAGTTCATTATAAATTGTATCCGCTTTCCAAAAAGGTTGCATATACTGTTCGATATTGCAAGTTGGTTTATTTTCGGGTAAAAAGTGTGGAAACTCCCAGTAATCAGCAGTAGAAACCACCCATGCTGCTTTTGCTGGTGATACAGAATAAGTTTCAATATCTGAAACCAACTCATTTCCTTCTGCATCATAAAAAGTGACACTTCCACTTGTCCAATAAATCATATTTTGAGTCGCTGGAACTGCTCCTGGAGGAGGTGTCCATTTGGGAGCTCTTTTGTTTTGAGCTGTGGAAACTAAGGTTACAAGAATCATTAATCCAACTAAAAGATTTTTCATTCGATAATAGATTTGAAATGAGTAGTATTAAAATATTTGAAAGCGCAAATTTAGTATAAATCAGTTAACTACTAGAGACTGTTTCCATGTTATAAAACACATATTGTTGACTAAACTAGGTGATTTTTGTCAAAAAAACTGCTAAACGAACTAAAAACATTCAATTTTACATTCACATCACAAAAAATAGTAAACATAATGACATAAAATCTGTTCTAATTTTAGTACTTTTGCACTATGAAATGAGCACCACAAACAAACTTTGACATACAAGGTAATGTTTATAGGCGAGTTCCATCTGACAAATAAAAAGCAATTATAAACAGGTGAAAAACGGGGCGATACATATCGTGATTAAATTAGGATTTTTTGCATTAGCCATACTTCTGACCATTGCAATCAACACGAATGTGCAAAACCGAATGAAAAAATCATCCGAGCAAGTTGCCACCCATCAAATTACCAATCCAACGACTCACACGGACGGTTCAACTTCTACTACCGAAAACAACGAAAATGAAGAGAATTATTTAGAATATGACATTTGCATTATTCTAGATAGCAACACAAAATCATTACTATCTTCAGCTTTTAAGACATCATGTTTTGGTTTCACACCGAGGTGGGAAAACATTGTGATGGAAATAAACCCATTTCCGCCAGCAGCTCTTTCTATCTAGAGTATTTTTTAAATGACGACTTTTACCATTCCTGTATAGTCTTGATTTTGAACTTGATATTTTCAAAAAAAATCAAAATAAAGGGCAAGTAAAATCAAATTAAACTACTCTTCATTTTCACACCACTATTAAAATTGTATGAATTTTAAGTCTTAAGATTTACCATACATTTTATTTCTCCGTTTGACTCTTCTATTCAACTATTAAAAATATGTTTATGAATAAGTTAATTGCATATTCACTATTCACTATCGGATTAATTGCATGTTCGCATAGACCAACAGCAGAAAATCAAGAGACACCAGAAATCCCTGTCTTAAAAGTAAAATCATCTAATTCGATGATTCACAATAAAATTGTAGCTCGTATCGAGGCTCAAAAAAATGTAGAAATTCGTTCTCGTATCAAAGGATATATTGAAGAAATACTTGTAGACGAGGGCAAGGAGGTGACTAAAGGTCAAGCACTATTCAAACTTAGTTCGCCCGACTACATGGCGGAGGCTACAAAAGCGGAGGCTACACTTGCAAAAACAGTAGCAGAGGAGCATTCTACAAAACTGGAAGTAGAAAGGGTGGAAATGTTGGTGGAAAAAAATGTGATAGCAAAATCGGAATTGACATTAGCTCAAAGTAAATTACAGATAGCACAATCTGCTGTGGCTGAAGCCAAAGCAATTCATAAAAACGCGAAGGCTTTTCTTGCATACACTACTTTCACTGCACCATTTGATGGATTTATCAATAGAATACCTTATAAAGTTGGAAGCCTTATCAATGAAGGTGACCTTCTTACAACTATCTCAGACATTAGCAATGTGTTTGCATACTTTAATGTATCAGAAACAGAGTATTTGAAAATCCTGAAAGCCAAACGGAAAGGTGAAAACACCCCTGAATCAACTATCAGCCTGATACTAGCAGATGGCAATGAGTATCGTCATAAAGGTGTAGTGGAAACAGTCACCAGTGTGATTGATGGCTCCACAGGTACGATCACGTTTAGAGCCCGATTTAACAATTCCGACAAATTCCTCAAGCATGGTGCATCTGGCACTGTGATAGTGGATACAGAGGTAGAAAATGTAATATACATTCCACAAACTGCCGTAATGGAAATACAGGACAAAAACTTTGTTCTAGTGGTTGACTCTAGCAACAGAGTTAGCATGCGCAGTGTGATTTTAGGTTATAGAGTCAATAATAATTACATCGTTGAAAGTGGGATTAGAGCCAATGAGACTATTGTGGCCGAAGGTGCAACTACCCTCCGTGAGGGTGCTACCATTAAACCGATTGCAGCAAGTAATATAAACACAAAGAAATGATCATCGAGAAATTTATACAACGCCCTGTACTGTCCATAGTTATTTCGCTATTTATCGTACTTCTGGGACTATTGGCTCTGTTTTCATTGCCTATCACTCAATTTCCAGAGATAGCGCCCCCTTCTGTGACAGTAACCACCAATTATCCTGGTGCCAATGCCGAAGTGTGTACCAAAGCAGTGGCCACCACATTGGAGCGTGCCATCAATGGTACGCCTGGCATGACCTATATGACATCTGTATCAAGTAATAATGGTACAACTGTCATTACTATATTCTTTAAAGTAGGAACTGACCCTGACATAGCAGCAGTTAGCGTACAGAATAGAGTAGCAACTGTACTTGATGAACTTCCTGAGGAGGTTATCAAAGCCGGTGTTGTGACCGAGAAGGAAGTCAACTCCATGCTACTATATTTGAATTTGTATAGTTCAGACACGCTTCAAACTGAGGAGTTTATGTTCAACTTTGCAGACATCAATGTGATTCAAGAACTCAAACGCATTGATGGAGTTGGATTTGCGACCATCATGGGGGCAAGAGAATACTCCATGCGGGTGTGGCTCAACCCCGAAAGAATGTTGGCATACAACGTTTCTGCAGAGGAGGTAATAACAGCTTTAAGAAGCCAAAATGTGGAGGCGGCACCTGGTAGAACTGGAGAAAGCTCAGGGAAAGGTTCGCAATCACTGCAATATGCACTAAAATACACAGGCAAGTACAACCAAAAGTTTGATTACGAGAACGTCATTATCCGTTCAGATGAAGGAGGTCAACTTCTGAAACTAAAGGATATAGCTACCATCGAATTTGGAACTGTAACATATAGCATGCTTTCTAAAACAGATGGCAAGCCTTCGGCCTCCATTATGCTCAAGCAACGACCAGGCTCAAATGCTCGTCAAGTGATTGCAGCGGTAAAGAAACGAATGGAAGAACTCAAAGTAAGTAGCTTTCCGCCTGATATTGAATATAATTACGCCTATGATGTTTCTAAATTTTTGGATGCGTCAATAAATGATGTAATGAGAACTTTAATAGAAGCGTTTATACTTGTTTTTCTTGTAGTGTTCATATTCCTACAAGACTTTCGATCCACGCTTATTCCCGCATTAGCTGTTCCTGTTTCACTCATAGGCACGTTGGCATTTATACTTCTGTTTGGGTTCTCCATCAACATGCTTACTTTGTTTGCACTCGTACTGGCCATTGGGATTGTAGTGGATGATGCAATAGTAGTAGTAGAGGCTGTGCATGTTAACATGTCCGATTTTGATCTTAGCCCCAAAGATGCTACTATCAAAACCATGAAAGATATCAGTGGTGCCATCATCACCATCACCATGGTAATGTCCGCAGTGTTTATTCCTGTGGCATTTTTGTCTGGACCTGTTGGTGTTTTTTACCGACAATTTTCCATTACGCTTGCAGTAGCCATTATACTTTCAGGATTAGTTGCTCTCACACTGACACCTACACTTTGTGTTTTACTGCTTAAAAAGCATGGATCGCATTCAAAGAAAGAAAATGGGCTACAAAAATTCTTTACATTTTTCAATAGTCAATATGACGCATCGGAAAACAAATACAAATTCATTGTTGGAAAAATTGCTGGTCGAAAAACCATCACTATTGGCATTTTGATTTTGTTTCTACTTTCTACTTGGGGCATTAGCCGAATCTTGCCCTCTGGATTTATACCCACCGAGGATCAAAGCATGATTTATGTCAACCTAGTAACTCCTCCAGGATCAACTCTTGACAGAACGAGCAAAGCGATTGATGCACTACAAACTGTGACTAAACAAGTACCTGAAGTGGACAATATGACTACATTGGCGGGATATAGCATTATAAGTGAGGCACCTGGGGCATCTTATGGATTTGCTATGATAAATCTGAAACCGACCATTCTACGTCAGAAATCCATCTATCAAATCATAGAAGACCTAAAAGCAAAATCTACATCAATAAAAGATGCTACTATCGAATTTTTTCCACCGCCTACAGTTGCTGGATTTGGTAATACCAGTGGATTTGAATTACGGTTGATAGACAAAACTGGGAAAGGCAATATCCCTGCAACAGCTGCTGTCACCAATCGTTTCATCGATTCTCTGAAAGTGTCTCCTGCTATAGCTAGCGCATTTACAAATTTTGATGCGTCATTTCCACAATACCTTTTGCACATCGACAATCAATTGGCGGCTCAAAAAGGGGTAACAGTGCGTAATGCAATGGACAATCTTCAAATACTGGTAGGAAGTCTATATACTTCTAACTTTATTCGATTTGGACAAATGTATAAAGTGATGCTACAAGCTTCCCCTGAATTCAGAGCACACCCTGAAGATATTCTAAAATTGTACACCAAAAACAAGAAAGGCGAAATGGTGCCTTACTCCAGTTTTATTAAAATGGAAAGAGTCTATGGTCCCGAACAGCTCACTCGATACAACATGTACACTTCTGCCCTGATATCAGGCGATGCAGGTGAGGGATACAGCAGCGGACAAGCCATTGATGAGATAAACCGAATAGCAAAAAAAACACTCCCTAGAGGATATGAAACCACCTTCTCGGGCATGTCCAGAGAGCAGATATTGGCAGGTGACCAAACGATTTACGTTTTTGCCATTTGTTTGATATTTGTTTACCTACTTCTGTCAGCCCAATATGAGAATTTCCTTCTTCCACTAGTGATTATTCTGTCATTGCCTGCAGGTATTTTTGGCTCGTTTTTTCTATTGAAAATAGTTGGTCTTGAAAACAATATCTATGCACAAGTGGCTATGATTATGTTAATAGGCTTACTGGGTAAGAATGCCATTCTAATAGTGGAATTTGCTTTACAAAAGCAGAAAGAAGGTCTTTCGGTTATACAGGCTGCTCAACAAGGTGCTGCTGCACGACTTAGACCCATTCTGATGACATCCATTGCATTTATTGCTGGACTGCTTCCACTTTGTTTTTCCAATGGAGCTGGTGCATTAGGCAACAGATCAATTGGGATTGCTTCTGCAGGTGGCATGTTCATTGGTACATTCGTAGGACTACTTTTAGTTCCAGGTCTGTATGTAATATTTGCTTCATTGTCAAACAAAATAACCAAAAAGAAACAATCAACCATTCAACAAAGTAGTCATGAATAAAACTAAAAAATTACTCATTGTTGGTTTGATTTGTTGCAGTGCATGCACTGTTCTTGCGAACAACAAAAAAAACTCCATCAATGATAGCTATATCTCAAAAAGTGATAGCACAATCATCAGTAAACTTAACTGGCGTTTATTTTTCTACAGTCCTCATCTCAATAAACTGATTGACACATTACTCATCAATAATGCTGACATTCAGACTGCATACCGTCAATTGGACATTGCTAATTCATACTACAATATGAGTAGAGGAGCACAATGGCCAAGCATGCAAACTAGTATCACACACACACCAGCTGGTGGTTGGTACAAAAGAAATCCTCCAATTGGTTTTGGTCTCAATGTATCATCTAGCTGGGAAATTGATCTGTGGGGTAAGCTTTCCAACATGAAGAAAGCAGCGAGAATGCGATTTCTTGCCTCTGAAGAAGGTATTAGGATGGTAAAAACAGCGCTTATTTCTGAACTGGCAAAATCTTACTATGAACTGGTATTTTATGATGAGGAATTGAGAGTTACTGATAAAAACATCAATTTACAAACCAATGCATTTGAAATAGTAAAAGTGCAAAAAGCTGCCGGAAAAGCTACCAATCTAGCCGTATTACAGTTTGAAGCTCAGTTACTAGACAGTAAAACCAAAAAGTTTGAAATTGAACGTCAAATAATTCATTATGAAAACCGAATAAACTTGCTGCTACACAGAGGCTATCAAAACATTATTCGTGACAAGGGCTTTGACTTGGCAACCAATAGAAAGGTCTCATTAAAAGAAATTCCATCTTCTGAAATAACAAACAGACCTGACATTGCAGAGGCCAGATTGCAACTACAAGCCGCTGGATTTGATGTAAAGGCTGCTCATAAAGCTTTTTATCCTTCATTGGTTATTCAACCCAACCTAGGTGTACTGACTGACAATCCCTCACAACTTTTAAACCCTTTGGCTTTATCTTGGGGAGTTTTTAGTAGTCTTACTACACCCATTTTTCAAAATTACTTATTGAAAGGGAGGCTCAAAATCAAAGAGGCTGAACGTAAACAGGCAATGATTAACTATCAACAGAGATTGTACAAAGGATTTGCTGAAGTAAGTGAAAATATTTCCAAAATTGAGTCAACTGAAAGCGAAATATCCATTCTCAGAAATCAAGTTGCTGTTTTAGATAGTGCTGTGTCAACCTCACGTGATTTATATGTGTATGGATATGCATCTTATCTGGAAGTAATAAATACTCAGAAGTCTGTGCAGGATGCGGAACTGAAACTCATCTCAATAGAGAAAGAACAATGTCATTTGTGGATTGATTTATTTCGTTCGTTGGGAGGTGGTGAATAAAGGAATGGGACTTGTTTCAATTTCTGGTAAGTCAACAACCCACTGAGATAATAAAAATTTACCCTTATAACAGAGAAAGGAGTTTGAACGACATTCAAGCTCCTTTCTCTGTTATAGCTTATTTTGCCATTTGATTATTAAACCATTCCGAAAGTTCATCCAATGCAGAGGTTGAAATAATTTCGGTGATGGACGGATATTCATCTGGAAGTCCTGTCTTGCATTCTTGAAACAAGTGGTTCAATTTGGGAAGCACTTTGATAGTGACTTCATTGTTTTGAGCCTTGTTGAAAGCATTCTTAATGGCTAGAGTGTTCAACTCAGTAGGCACTTCCAAGTCTTTCTCTCCATGAAGTACTAACACAGGACATTTAACGGTTTCAAAATATGCCGCTGGATCTATTTTTATGTATTGTAGCATCCACGGATTGGTAAGTTCATCCACCTTTGTATCCACATATTGATCAAAACTCATCCCTTTTGGCTTACCATTGCTCAAAGGAATTTTTTTGAAACTCATGTTCAGAAAATCAGTAACTTCTTCTTTCATAACCCTTGTTTCCAGTGAGTCTGTAATGATTCTAAAAGTCTTTGAATAAATCTTATTAATCTTCACAACATCCTCCTCCGACGCACCCGAAGCTGCAGCAATGGTTCGAGCCTTATGTATCATCAGATTATCGCCCCTCATGCCAGGCGCTCCAAGCATAGCAATGCATTTTATATCATTCGACTTTGACACTATCATTGCAGCGATCAACCCTCCTTCCCCTTGACCAATAAGCGACATTTTCTTTTTATCCACTTCTGGACGTTTTTTGAGATACTCCATGGCACTTTCCACATCCGTTTTGAAGTCCTCTGTAGTGGCTGTTCTAAATTCTCCTTTTGACTGCCCCACTCCACGGTCATCATATCTCAACACACCTATTCCATTCATTGTCAGGTATTCTGCCAGTACTTGAAATGGTTTATGCAAATACTTCTCGGCATCTCTATCATCAGGTCCATATCCTGAAACTAACACAACTATTGGGAAATTGCCAGTTTTCTTAGGCAGAGTAAGTGTTCCTGCAAGTAATATTTTGGATTTTGGATTGATGAAAGTTACGTTTTCGGTATAAAAACTATATGCGGGCTTAGCAGGTTTTACTTTTGTATCTGGCACTGGGTCTGTCACCCTTGTCAACCACATGGGATAGTGCCTGCCATTAAATGCAAGTGAACCATGTATTGCATTGGACAAAATTTTACCACTATACTCTATACGCACAATAGACATTGCCATTTCCAATTGGCCATGATTTACTTTTACGCTATTGATTGGATAACCTTTGGCTCCATAATCTGGACTATCTAATGTAGTGATGTATCCATTAGGAGTCTTTACAAAACGAAATACTACATTAAACTTCGTTTTCTTAACTCGAACTACCCCCTTCCATTTTCCTGAAATATCCTGACACATAGCACTGTAAAATGCAATGGTCGACAATAATAACAGAACTATTCTCTTCATCTAAATTATTTAGTGGTAACAATTTTACAAAATTAAAACTAAATTTGGAACTTCCCATTCAAAACTGAAAAGATATTCAGAATTTAACAACACATTCAAACTTATAAATCATCCAATTGTTATACCCAAAAACCAACACCAATGCCATGCTAAGAGACATTAGAACTCAATATGAATTTGCAAAACTGGACGAAAAAACTGTCAATACAAATCCAATGACTCAGATTAATGATTGGTTGAATGAGGCCATTGAAACGCACCAACCCGAACCAACTGCAATGGTAGTTACCACCGTAAATGCCGATTTACAACCACATGCAAGAGTAGTACTTCTGAAAGAGATTTCAAATAATGGATTGATCTTTTACACTAATTTCAATAGTAAAAAAGGGCAAGATATAGCACAAAATAATCAGATTTCATTACTTTTCTTCTGGCAAGGACTAGAAAGACAGGTAAGAATAAATGGAACCGTGGATAAAATTGATGAACAAACTGCCACTGATTACTTTCACTCTCGTCCCACTGACAGTCAGCTTGCTGCATGGGCTTCACCCCAAAGCTCAGTCATTCCATCACGTGAATTTCTTGATGATAGATTCAAGACCTACCAAACACAATTTGAAAACAATATTCCTAAACCTCCTCATTGGGGTGGCTACATTGTCACTCCTCAGCAAATCGAATTCTGGCAAGGCAGACCCAACCGACTGCATGATCGATTGATTTTTACAAAAGAAATCGACAACTGGAAGATTGAAAGACTAGCACCATGATTCATTTTCGAGCTGACAAATAAGCGGTAAAATTTCATAAAAACATCTTATTTTTACTTTTTTACACAAATAAGACGACTTTAATCGACTTATTTTAAAATAATTGAATTATATTTGCAGAATTAAATCTGCTTATATGACAAACACCGATTATTTACAAGAGCAAATACTAGGTCGTCTGAGAATGGATAATCCTTGGTGGACAAGCAATGTCACTGACGACTACTACAACTCCATGCAAAGACGACTCTATCTGGATTTGTTTTACCCATTGGTAACAGACTTCTCTCTCAGACGTGGCATCATACTCATGGGACCTCGACGGGTAGGAAAAACGGTGCTTATCTACCATTGCATCCAGCGACTAATCAATGATGGTATTAATCCACAGAAAATTATCTTTATTTCTGTGGAAACTCCTATCTATAACAGACTTTCGCTGGATGAACTATTCTCATTGGCCAAACGTGCTGTAGGACAAGGCGATGAAGACAAGGACTTTTATGTGTATTTTGACGAAATACAGTACCTCAAAGACTGGGAAGTACACCTTAAAACATTGATAGATTCCTATTTATATGTCAAGTTCGTAGCGTCTGGTTCGGCTGCGGCAGCTCTAAAAATGAAAAGTAATGAAAGTGGCGCTGGCAGGTTTACAGATTTTATGCTTCCACCCCTGACATTCAATGAATTTATTCATTTGAAAAACTTCAATAATCTAATCATCCCTTCATCTATTAATTGGCTGGGTGAACAGATAGAAAGCTTTGACACCATTGATATACGGAAGTTGAATGAATTATTTATTCACTACATGAACTATGGTGGTTATCCTGAAGTGGTATTTTCAGAAAAAATTCAAGCCAATCCAGGACAGTTCATCAGACATGATATTATTGACAAAGTATTATTGCGCGATCTGCCTAGTTTATATGGCATAGCTGATGTTCAAGAACTTAACACATTGTTTACCGTTATTGCGTATAATTCTGGTAGTGAGTTTTCTTTTGATAATTTATCCAAACTATCTGGCGTAAAGAAGGATACACTTAGAAAGTACATCGAATACCTACAGGCGGCTTTCTTAATAAAGATAGTTCACAAAACGGATATCAATGCTAAGAAATTCCAACGTGCTACGGCCTTTAAAATCTATCTGACCAATCCATCACTCAGATGTGCTTTGTTTCAACCAATCCAACCACTGGATGAGAAAATGGGAGATCTGGTAGAAACCACCGTATTTGCGCAATGGATACAGCGAGAAAACGCTAACATCTGTTATGCCAACTGGCGGGACGGCAAAAAAGAAGGCGAAGTGGATCTGGTGGGAATAAGCGAGTCAACTCAAAAGCCATCGTGGGCTGTAGAAATAAAATGGTCGGATAGATATTATGACCACATCGGCGAATTGAAATCGCTGCTTAGCTTTATGGATGCAAATCAACTGAAACAAGTAATTGTGACTAGCATGGAAAAATCTGGAAAAAAAGAACTGGATCATATCTCCATACAGTTTATTCCTACCTCTTTATACGCATACATAGTGGGACATAATACCATTCAGATTAGAAAACAAAAAATTGGACTCTAACACACTTTCCAAATAAGACGACAAAAGTCGTCTTATTTGGAAAACACCACTTAAATACCTTAAATACAACACATTAAAAGGTAAAAATAAGAATTACACATCCAAAAACGACCCACTTTTTCCATCAAAACCACTCATAATTGTCGCTTTTATAACTTAACTATCAATTAAATTCCTCATAGATAGCAATTTCTAATTTTATATTGATAGATTAAGCGTATCTTTGCATCACTTTTAGAAACAAGAAATTACATGACTTTTTCAGAATTAAATATCAGCTCTCCACTTCTCAATGCATTGAATGACATGGAGATAACCCTTCCAACCACCATCCAACGACGTGCATACCCGGTGATAATGTCAGGAAGTGATGTAGTGGGAATTGCGCAAACTGGTACGGGTAAAACCATTGCCTATCTTCTACCTTGCCTTCGTCAATGGCAATTTACCAAAGAAAAAGCACCACAAATACTGATTGTTGTTCCTACACGTGAACTTGTAGTTCAGGTGGTAGAACAGGTAGAGAAACTCACCACCTATATGAATGTGAGAGTAGCAGGCGTGTATGGCGGTGTAAATATGTCACGTCAAACTCCACTGATTACTAGCGGAATCGATGTTTTAGTTGCCACACCTGGACGCTTATTGGACTTTGCGTTGAATGGCACTTTGAAGCTGAAATCTATCAAACGGTTTATTATTGATGAAGTGGACGAAATGCTGAACTTAGGTTTTAGACCACAGTTAGTACGTATAATTGACCTCCTACCCGCAAAGCGTCAAAACCTGATGTTTTCGGCCACTATCTCCAATGAACTAAAGAATCTAGTAGCTGATTTTTTTATCGAGCCAATAGAAATTGAAGCTGCTCCTTCTGGCACTCCGCTCGAAAACATCAAGCAGGTAGGATTTAAGGTTCCCAACTTTTACACCAAAGTGAACCTGCTGGAGTTTTTACTCCAATCAAGTGAGGATTTTTCGAAAGTAATGATTTTTACATCTACCAAAAAACTTGCTGATTCACTATATGAGGCATTGGAGCCTAAGTTTGCTGATGATTTAGGATTGATACATTCTAATAAATCTCAAAACAACCGTTTTGACACCATGCGCGTTTTCAATGAAGGCGGTATCAGAGCTTTGATTGCCACAGATATCGTAGCTCGTGGGCTGGACATTAGTGATGTGACACACGTGGTCAACTTTGATGTACCCGAAGAGGCCGAAAACTACATGCACCGCATCGGACGTACAGGTCGTGCCGACAAAAAGGGTGTTGCCATCACATTCATTACCAAAGCTGATACCGAAAACCGAAAAGCCATTGAAACATTGATGGGACGAAAAATCCCACCTGTAGCACTGCCTGAAGAAGTCGAAATCTCCAAAGAACTTACAATAGACGAACTCCCTCAAGTAAAAATGAAAAACGCACTGGTGTCCTTACCAAAAAAAGAAGAAGGTGGTGCTGCATTTCACGAAAAGAAAGACAAAAACAAAAAAGTCAATCAAAAAGTTAGAAGAAAAGATGCCATGAAAATGAAATATGGCAAACCAAAAACTAGAGGTCAAAAGAAAAAAAATGGATAATAATAACATAATGCATAAGTCTGGTTTTGTAAACATAGTTGGCAATCCCAACGTAGGTAAATCAACCCTAATGAACGCCTTGGTAGGTGAGCGCATATCTATCATCACTTCCAAAGCCCAAACCACGCGCCATCGTATCTTGGGAATAGTAAATGGTGACGACTTTCAGATTGTATATTCGGACACTCCAGGTGTACTTACACCCAATTATCGTTTACAAGAGTCGATGCTCAAGTTCTCCAAATCTGCCTTAACAGATGCTGACGTATTGCTCTATGTTACAGATGTTTTTGATGTGTACGAGAAAAATATTGAATTCGTAGAGAAAGTAAAATTGAACCCTGCTCCCCTCCTACTTGTTATCAATAAAATTGACTTGATAGACGAGGAACGACTGGTAGTAATGGTGGACAAATGGAAGTTACTGTTGCCACATGCAGAGATTTTCCCAATTTCAGCCATCGAAAAATTCAACGTAGAGCCACTATTTAAGCGGATTAAAGAACTGCTACCTGAATCACCACCATTTTTCGATAAAGATCAACTCACCGATAAACCAGCGCGTTTTTTTGTGACAGAGATTATTCGTGAAAAAATCCTATTGAATTACGACAAAGAAATACCCTACTCAGTAGAAGTGGAAGTGGAACAATTTCAAGAAGATGAGCGACTTATTAGAATAAATGCTGTGATATATGTGGAGCGTGATTCCCAAAAAGGCATTGTCATCGGTCATGGCGG
>CAIUKZ010000517.1 GCA_903899865.1 uncultured Bacteroidales bacterium
GCACGTTTGGAGCATTTTCTGGTTCGCAATGAAAAGCAAAACAAATCAGTTGCTCACCTCAAGATGGTACCTGATGCCAAGCAAGCAGCACTGACCTATCGACTCATTGCACAGTCGGACACCTACTACCTGCTGGAAGTAAACCTCGAAACGGGTCGTCATCACCAGATTCGTTGCCAGCTAGCCAAAATGGGATGCCCCATCAAAGGCGACCTGAAATACGGCTTCGCACGCTCCAATCCCAACGGTGGCATCAGCCTGCATGCCCGTCACATCTCATTCATTCATCCTGTATCCAAATTACCTATTGACATCACGGCACCTGTGCCAGATGATGACAAACTTTGGCTGGCATTTGAACGAATGATCTAAAACTTTTGTGCCTTTTGTGGTTGACTTTCATTGGAACGCAAGAAACGCAAAAAGCACAAATGAACGCTGAATTTCAACCACATAGTTTACATAGCGGTTGTAGATATAGTTTCCGATTTATCGGAAACTGCTATGTGTACTTTGCCAATAGAAAATAATAGACCATCTTATAGCAAAACTATTGTCTCTATGTGGTTAAAAATTATATCCAAACAAACCCAAACTTTTGTGCCTTTTGTGGTTGACTTTCATTGGAACGCAAAAAACGCAAAAAGCACAAATAAACGCAGAATGATAGCCAAATAGCAAGCATTTATTCGGTTTTACTTCCTTATTCCTTACGTTTGAAAGAAGAAATTTCCCGTAGGGAATGTATTTTAATAGACAAAATAATTATCTTGATACATTCCCCGTAGGGGATTAATGTTTGCTAATCAGCAGTTTATCCCCTACGGGGAATCTGCAAACATTCACATTATTTCTATTAGTATCAATTCCCTACGGGAAAATGCTTATTCACAACAATCAGTTAAACCATAAAAACTTTTGTGCCTTTTGTGGTTTATAATCGTTTTTGCCCAAAAAGTGATTCGTCATTGAACTATTATTTGTTCTGAAAAACAAGGAATACACTATATTCATTGCCACAAACAAACAATTAAGCGATTAGTCTGTTGTAGTTGTTTAGATAGTATCTGAATTATTAATCAAAACTAATTGTAAATGACAGAAACAGACACCCTTATTGAGCCTAATTCAAAGCAGAAGAAAAAACAGTCATCATTTGAAGAACTTATCAGCAAATTCAAAGCAGCCCTCAAAACGGTTTACCACGATGAGAATGACATCAACCAGATGAGTACCAGTAGAGGTATTGCTCCTGAAGCGCTTAAAAAAATTTTACTTACAAATCCTCATACACTGCTCATACCAAGGGAATATGGCGGAGGTGGAGGAAGTGTTAAAGACAACCTCATTCTACTTTCGGCCGCCTCTTATGAGTCACTGCCACTTTCCCTCACTTTAGGTATCAACTGCGCACTTTTCCTTCAACCCGTAATCAAATATGGGCAACCGGAAGCCAAAGCACCCATTTTAGACAGATTTGTTAACCACCAAAATCTAGGTGGGCTGATGATTACTGAACCTACCCATGGCACAGATGCTTTAAACATGAAAACTTCCTGGACCGAAAGCCCTGCACACTACCATCTTAAAGGTACTAAACACTGGGCAGGATTGACTGGACAAGCCAATTTTTGGCTACTGACAGCTCGTAAACAAACCGAAAATGGTCTTTTGCAACGTGATGTAGATATGTTTGTAAGCGATAATAGTATTGCTAGTCAGAACATTGTGGTGGAGGAGTATTTTGAAAACCTGGGCTTATACCAAATTCCTTATGGTAGAAATATTATTGATGTGCAAATTCCTAAGAATCAAAAGCTGATCCCACATACAAGTGGTGTGCACATGATGATGGACTTACTACACAGAAGTAGATTGCAATTTCCAGGCATGACCACCGGATTTATCCATCGGATGCTTGATGAAGGTTTAGCTCATTGCAAGCAACGACTGGTAGGTGGTAAGTCATTGTTCTCGTATGACCACGTTCAACATCAACTATCCATTCTTCAGGCCAATTACACCATTAGTTCTGCCTTAAGTGCAGTGAGTGTGGAACATGCCGACATTAAAAACGACTTGAATGGACTAGGCTTTGAGGCAAATATTGTAAAAACGGTAGCTACTGACCTCATGCAACAATCTGCTCAAACACTAGTGCAACTTGTGGGAGCGGCGGCTTATAAATTGACGCACATTGCTGGTCGTGGTACCAATGACAGCCGTCCATTCCAAATTTTTGAAGGCGCCAACGACATCCTGTACATCCAAATCGGAGAGTCGCTCATCAAACAGATGAAAAATGCCAAAATGCCCAACCTGTATGCTTACCTGAAAAGCTTAAAGCTAACCAGCAGAGCTGCAGAGTATTTTAAGACTGAATTAAAATTCGACTTGGAACAGCAACTGCAACAACGCAAAGTGATGGAACTGGGTTACATCATCAGCCGTATTGCAGCTATGGACTTGGTCATAAAAATGGGCGACAAAGGCTTTAGAGCCGATATGATCAATGGTGCAGTATCCATCTTGGGTCAGGAAATAGTAGGCAAACTAAGTAGCCTCGGGTTCAAGCAAGCTACCACTGTGGTGGATGACTATTATGAAAACAGCCAATGGTTGAATTTTATCTAGAGTCTAACATCACGAAAAAAGAAATGGTTGTAAGCGATATTGCTTTCAACCATTTCTTTTTTAAGTGTTTTCGTGGAGCTGGAGGGAGTCGAACCCTCGTCCAAACAAGGAAATAATAAGCTTTCTACATGTTTATCTTCGCTTAGATTTTCGTGCATCAGCAAGACC
>CAIUKZ010000518.1 GCA_903899865.1 uncultured Bacteroidales bacterium
CAACGGTGAATTTGGACAGTAAAAACACATTCAATGCAGCAATAGGCGAATACAGCACTTGTAAATCAGTACTCATTAGTTTGGCAGTTGGCACATTGGAATAAACTCTTATGCCATTGGTATTGAAGTTCATAGGTGGAATCTGTGTGTTGGTAACACCCATGATGTAATCCCGAATCAAACTCAGAGATTGACTGAAGTTTATTTTCAGTATTGAACTAGAGAATTGCAAGTTTGTTTTGAAAAAATTTGATTTTTCAGCATTCAGATACGGATTACCAATGTAGTCATACCCATCGTAGGCATTGAAGAGATAAAACCCCAATCGCTCCCCAATGGTGGGCATACGCTCCGCATATCCTGTGGATGCGAAGAGTGATAGTGTGTTCGAAAAGTTATATTTGGCTGATAGATTGATGCTTTTGACCATTTTGGATTGTGAGTTGGGCAAGTCGTAGTTGAAAACCGAAAACTGCTGTTGACCATATTTTGATTGCAATTCATCCATGGTATAATCCACTCTTCCGTTGGCGGTAAGGCTGAATTGGTCAGTAAAATAGGTGGTATTTTCGGCAAAAAAACCCGACACATTGCGCAACATAGCTGGCCAGGTCTGCATGTACATGGGTGCTTCGGGTGCTAAACCTGCAAAACGCATGTGCATGGTCATTTCGGCTATCGAATTGTTGGTGTAATTGTCGGCTTTGATTGTGAGTCTATTCCTATTATTCCACGGCACAATAGCTTGCACATAAGCCCCCAAAGTGGAACTTCTGCCTGGCATATCCATCCGCATGTACACCGAATCTGGTTTCCCAACGGGCTTTATTTTGAGCAGATACAGGCTATCGCGATGCGAATCATCCATCACATGCACTACATCGTTGAAATACACTTTGGCTTTCCATTGAGTAGTTGTTTTTCGTTGATATTCGAGGGCAATGAGCATGGCTTGAGCTTTGCTCACATCCATCGGCAATGCAGGGTAGCCCACGTTTTGAGCCAAATCGAAAAGGATATCGGTTTTAAAACTATTCACTTCATTGGGTTTGAATTTGAGCGATGAATGGATGTTAGATTTTTCAAACTGGGAGAATGGTACCATTCTACCATTGCCGTCGCGATAGTTTTGGTTGTTTCTATACACGCCATCGATGAGCCATAGCCAATTGTTTTTGCCCGCTCCCAATGTGAAGAGTAGGTTTTTGCCACGCGATATGCTTTCGTAACCAGTGGCAAGTGACACAGTCGATGATTTGCCCGTTGCAATTTCTGGTTCTGCCAATGACATGTCCACAGCACCACCGATGTTACATCCGGTTTGACAACTGCCAGTGCCTTGCCGTATGGAGATGCTTTTCAAATTGGTCGGTTCGATGTAGGAGGTGATGGGATCCATTTTGTCCGTGCAAGCCCCAAACATCCGCATGCCATCTATGGTAACATTGACCTGTCCGCCCGAAAACCCATTGACTTGTGGTTCCAAAGCATAGGCACCACGTTTGATGAGTGACATCCCGTCCAGTCGTGCTGTGATATTGTCTATGGTTGAAAATTGATTGGTACGGTAGTAATCCACCACATCATTGTTTTGCAGCGGGAGTGACACCGATACCAGTACTTCTTGCAGGGCAACAGTATCTGTTGTCATTTGTCTGACTTTCGCTTCCTGAGCCTTACCGATAAGAGCTACCAAGCAAAGGAGGAAGAACAGTTGTTTCTTCAACATCATTTTTTATTTTAAATAGGTGGACGATGGTAAATAAGTTGTTACTATCTTCCACCTATTGAATAATTTAATATTTTGATTATCTGCAAAACGACCGATATTTAATCAACAGGGGCTTTGCCCCTCAACCCCACTTACTTTTTTGTCTTGACACAAAAAAGTAAGCAAAAAAGGTCAAGACTGTGCCCGCTTCACTCGAAAAACTAGCGCTCGGTAGGCTCAAATCGTCCAAACTCGCCCTGTCGAAATACGACAGGACTCAAACAGGACGATTTTTAACCGCCTACCTCACTTGTTTTTCGGTTCACCGGACAAGGTCGGTCGGGTGCAGGAAGCATGTCTGTCAGCAAGACATTATGCGCATAATCATTTTAAAGATTAATGATAAAATTAGCATCCTTAGAAATGGTTTTTCCATCTTTCTGAACCTCTACTTTTATTTTCCACTCACCTGTCATGGTGAAGTTCACTTTCCCTTTGTAATGCCCGTTGCCGATATGAACAGGATTCACATTATTCGGCGAACCGTGACCCATGCTTGGCATTTCGGGAGTGATGATAAAGGTGTGTGTAGTGTCGGCAGGCCATGACATATCGCTTTCTTTTCTATGAAGCGTAAATTCAATATCATTCATTCCCACTTTAGGTGTAGTAGGTGATACTAGCGACAAGACTAATTTGGGAGCATCTACAGCTAATGATGTGAATACGCTGAGCGCAGGACTGCTTGGATTATCAACAGTGATATTGAAGCCAGCAGCACCATGTTTATTGGTTTTGTGATTGTGTACCTTCAGACCCAATGTCCAATAGCCTGCTGTACTTGTAGGCATTACAAAAGCTACAGCACCTTTGAAAAGTCCATTAGGAGCATCTTCATCTGGATTTTCGACAGGACAAGCATGTTGCATCATCATCATTCCACTTCCCATTACCATCACAGGCATGAAATGAATGTGAGAATCTTTGATGGTATCTTTTTCATTTACCGAATCGAGTAATATCACAGTAAGCTGGTTGTAACCCATGAAGAAGTTTTTCTTTCCCCATATCTGAACTTTAGCTCCTGCTCCGATAGCATAACCTTCTTTTAGTTTGATTAATCCCGAAAGCGGATCAGTAGGTTTGGTTATTTCTGGTTCTTCTTTTGATTTGCAAGAAAATGTGATGGCTGCAATAGCCAATATGATGGATGTTTTTAAAAATATTGATTTCATAAGTGTTTTGTATTTAAATAGTTATGATTATGACGATGGTTTTCAGAAGAATCAATCTTCCGACACAACGCCTTGTTTATCTGTATCATTTTTCGTTTACAGATATGCAGAATATGCTGGCAAAAAATATTGTCAGCAAAACTAGAATGGATGTGTGTTTTTAAGCTCTAGGGGGAATGAAAATAGATCCAACAGATCGGGAATGAATGATCGTGGAAGGTGGAATGATGTAATTGATATTGGTTGATGTGATGGAAGATAGGAGTTTCTGTGTAAGTAAAAACTCCGTTACTTCTTTGGATTGCGATGTTTTGTTGGTGTTTTTTTCGGTGGGGGAGTCAGTTTCGCGCGTGGTATTTACTTGCTTGATCTGTTTTTCCCTAAAGCATTTTCCCTCGCAACAGCAATTCGGTTTGTCCTTGTTTTCACACAGGTTTTTGGCTATATATGACTTGAAAATCACGTACTCTATGTAGGGTATTTCGAATCTGAACAGATTGAATACCAAACTGCATAACAGTATGAGTGCATATATGCGAATCTTCATTATTTGTGTGGGGAATTATTACTACTTTGATGTTTTCAAATATAACTATTAAATCCTCATAAAGTTTATAACTTACATTATTTTACACTTATACGGCATATCCTTAGTAGGTAACCTGCAAGAATCTTTTGCTGAATGATTCATCGTTTCTTCTTGAAAAAGTCCTTTACCAATGCGCTACATTCTTGTGCGAGTATGCCTTTGGTGATGATGGTTTTGGGGTGGAGGGATTGTGGGGCATAGTGCAGGTAGCCTTTTTTGTCATCTGAGGCTCCATAGACCAAGCGGGACACTTGTGCCCATGCAATGGCTCCAGCGCACATTACACATGGCTCCAGCGTGACGTAAAGTGTGCAGTTTGTCAGGTATTTTCCACCTAGTAATTGTGCAGCGGCGGTGATGGCTTGCATCTCAGCATGAGCGGTTACGTCGGTAAGTGTTTCGGTAAGATTGTGCCCTCGCCCGATGATTCGTCCATCGCAGACTACCACAGCGCCAATGGGCACTTCATCGCGCTCCCCAGCAAGTTTGGCTTCTGCCAGTGCATGCTTCATAAATTGTATATCAAGCTCCTCTTGGCTTGGTGCTTCTTGGGGGGATGATGAGTAGTAGTGGGTCATTTGTTTGAATAAAAATGAAAAATAAAATGAATCTGCCTCCAGCTTTAGCTTTTCTATGATGAATTGCCTCCAGATGAGATGCCTCCAGCTTTAGCTCTTCTTTGATTAATTGCCTCCAGCTTTAGCTGGAGGGGGATAATAAATTCAAAATCAAATATGGGCTTTAGCCCAATTTTTTCTATACAATAATCATTTGGAAAGATTGGGCTAAAGCCCCCTTTTCATTATTTATCTTTTGGAGGGATTGGGCTGAAGCCCAATCCTATTCATTAAGAAGGCCCAATTTATTCATTCAATTGTGAATGCCAATACAATTCAATTTTAATATTAACCCATTCACCACCACTTTATAGAAAATACGTTCCAAACCCCTATCATTCGACCCCAGCCAGGGTCGGATTGTTCTGCTTGTTATTCTATACACATTTTACCCCGCTGGGGTATTTTGTCAGATCTCTATATAGTTCAAGTTTAGCGAAGCATAAATGGACTTAACATCAATGTAGTTTCTAAACTGCATTTTTAAGTTACTAACCTTCGATATTTTCAGCACATTTCCACTTCGTTAAACTTGCGCTAAAAGGAGAACCTGTGCCAGCTACACCTTAAATGGTTCCGCTTTAGGCGAAGGGATGCTTTGGATTAACCGAAAAAGCTGTTCGGTATCAGCAACATCGGTCAGCTGCATTTTACCATCATCGGAAATAAGTTTCAACCGTCCGATTTTTTCGGACAGTTCACTTCCTTCTTTATTTAGCTTTGTTTTTAAGTCACTCCAATATTTTTGTGGACGGTCTGTTTCTGTAAGTATTTCAATAACATCAATTATGGCGAAATACCATTTTTCTGCCTATTATCAAAAAGCTATAAAAGCCACTGCAAGACTTTTGAAAATAAACGTTAACTTGCTGTGGCATTTTTTGCTTTTTGGGCGATTAGTCTTCTCTTAAACTTTATTTGAGTTCCTCTTTTTAATGTTTTCAATTTAAGAGTGTTCAATTAATGATTGTTGTAAGTACACCATTTCTAAAAACTAAAGTGCCAGTATTATATCGCCAGACTTCTGACACTCCAGTTTTATCCGTGATTTTTTGACGAGAATCTGTTTCACCCCATGATTCGACAGATCGAAGAGCGTCGTGTAGGG
>CAIUKZ010000519.1 GCA_903899865.1 uncultured Bacteroidales bacterium
ATTGAAAAAATGCGAGAATTGAAAAAAATGTTGGACGAAAATTTGATTTCGAAGGAAGACTTCGAAAAACAAAAGGAAAGAATACTAAACGAAAACTAGACCAAAAGTCTCTTGCCACGCAAGGGACTTTTTTTATCCCATCATTTTCGCAAGTTTTTTGGCAAGTAAAAACAGAAATGCGGAAGCTATACCAGCCAATATGACAAATAGCATAAAAAAGTCATAAAGACTATTTATCGTATAGCCGAGCAGCGACTTGTCTTTAACTATAGAATTTTCAAACACAGCCCTTACGACTTTCTCCTTTACATCACGGTCGGCAATGCTCGAAAATGATAGCTGATCTACATTCATATATTCTGTCCCTTGATAAACTTCGGACGATACGTTGGCTGTTGAAATTTTTTGACGAAGTAAAGACTCCTGATGGGCAACATTGGCAACACGCACCATCGTTTCGGGATACAAACTACTGAGTGTCCCAGCAAACTTATTGGCTGTGGACATGGATAGAAACCAAACACCCATCAATAATGAGGCAAACTTCACTGGTGCCAATTTATTGACCATGGAAAGACCAATCGGAGAAAGGCACAATTCCCCAAAGGTATGTATCAAATACAGACTTACAATCCAAAGCATACTCACTTTGGTGGATGCATCCACACCTCTTACCCCCAATGCTATTACCAAATAGCCTAAGGCGAGTAGAAGCAATCCTAACGCCTGTTTAAACGGAGATGAGGGCTCCATATTCCTTTTCCCCGAGAATGTCCAAAGCATGGAAAACAAAGGGGCAAAAATCACAATGGCAATGGCATTGATGGATTGAAAGAAACTGGCTGGAATAACGTCAATGCTACTTCCCAGTGTAGGAAACTGATAGACTGTGTAAGATAGATACAATACAGCAGAAATGATTAGTAGAAGTAAAAGTTCTCTAACGCCCTTTTGCTCATCTCTCATCTTCGAAAACACTCTGGTAGCCATAAAGATAAGCATGCCCACCAGAACAAAAACTATCGTTCCGAATCCCATTTTTGAAAGATGAATGCCAGCATCTCTGTTGGTTTGCTCTTCTGCAAAGAAAGTAAGCGAAGCACCTGCCTGTTCGAACGAAGCCCAAAAAAATATCACAAAAAATGCAACAATCAATATCACCCAAATTCCTTGTTTTTCTGCTTTGGTAAGGCTATTGTCTGAAAGGATAAAGCCTGGAACTACTACCGAAAGTGAAAAAATGATGGAGCCAATCACCCCTTGATTAAAATAATACAATGTGCCAAACAATGCAATTTCAAGTATCAACCAGCCTACCACTTGCTTGGTGCTGAATCCTGACTTTGTATTAGACTCAATCTTAGTTGTAGCCCGCTCACGATTAGGAATCAGCCCTACTGGTTGACCTTGAGGGGTTACTAAATAAAAGTTTTTTAACCACGCAAACACGCTGGTACTTATCACCATACCCACACAAGCCGCCAAGAATCCCCATTTGAAGTCAGCCGGATTGCCCGTGTCGCCTAGTCCACCACAGATTAAAGGGGAGAAAAATGCGCCAAGATTTATACCCATATAAAAAATGGTAAATGCTGCATCTACCCGCTTATCATCTTTGGCATACAACTGACCTACCATGGTAGAGATATTGGGCTTGAAAAAACCATTCCCCACAATCAGAAACGTCAATCCAGCCATCATAATAATTCGTGCCAGTTCAACATTTGCATAATAATATCCAGCCATAAACATGAACAATTGTCCAATAGCCATTAATATACCGCCTACCACTATTGACTTTCTATTTCCCCAATAACGATCGGCCATATACGCGCCAAGCAGCGGTGTTAAAAATACCAATCCCGTGAAGCTACTGTAAATACTGCTGGCGGCAGCTTTGTCCAATAGCAATGCTTTGGTCAGAAACAGGATAAAAATGGCACGCATGCCATAATAACTGAATCGCTCCCACATTTCGGTTACGAATAGTATATAAAGGCCTTTGGGATGAGAGGTTGATGACATAGAAGTCTATACGAGGGGTTATTAAAAATTGAAGAAATACGGTGTTGTTTCTAAGTGAAAGTTTGCTTATTACTATAGCCATTATGCAATAGTTGTTAGACTGACTAGTTTCTTTGTTTAAATAATTCTATACTCACGCTTTGTACTTTCCCTCCAAGTGGTGGATTCAGTTTGGACAGTTGTACTGTCACCGCATTTACGGGTGAAAAATGGTGCAGTATTCCGCAGGTAATGCGACTGCCAATGTGCTCTATCAACTCAGAGGGTATTGCCATTTCAGCTTTTATGAAGTCATACACCAGTTGATAATTGAGCGTATCATCCAGTAAATCTGTCTGTTCAGCCAATGTGGTATCCATCTCCAGTATTACTGTTACGATGAACGTATTACCATCTATCTTCTCATGCTCCAAACATCCATGGTAGGCATGAAATTCCATATTTTCTAACTTGATTTTGCTCATGTACGTTGCTGTATTTCACTTTCCACGCTCGAATCGTGAAAATAGGTTGTTATTTTATCGCCGTGTTTCAGATTTTTTCCAGAAGTAAGTCGCTTTCCATGTTGAGTTGTCATGGTATAGCCATACTTGAGCAAAAACTGTGGCGAGTGTAGTTCAATGCTTTTTTGTAACAAGGATAATCGATTACGTTGCTTTTCAATTTGTAGGTTTACCAAGCTTACAAGTCTTTGTTTTTGAGTATCCAATTGATGGTTTCTTTCAAGAATTTGCTTGTTTAAGGTATGCTTGATGCGTTGTCTGATCTGTTGTTGATGTGTTTTTTCAGCATCCATCTTTCGCTTTATAACACTTGCTATTTGATCCAGCAAGCCAAACACTTCTTGTTCTGCGTTTTGGAGCATGCCTATCAATAATTCTGCAACAGCAGTGGGTGTTTTCACACTCTGATGTGCAACCAAGTCTAGTATAGACACATCGCGCTGATGACCAATGCCTGCAATGATGGGAAGTGGAAATTGGGCACAGTTGAGTGCCAACTCATAATCATCGAAACAGGCTAAATCAGTAGTGGCTCCACCTCCACGGATTATGATTACTACATCAAAATGTTCTGCATGCTGATATATTCTCTCTAAAGCTCCAACGATGGACTGTGGGGCTCGATCGCCTTGCATGATGGCTGGGAAAAGTTTTGTGTAAAACGCAAAGCGAGAAGAATGACTGTGCAACTGATCACAAAAATCGCCATACCCAGCAGCAGTGGGTGATGAGATGATGGCTACTCGTTGTACAAGGGCTGGCATTTCCAGTTGCTTGTTCATATCCATAATGCCATCGGCTTCCAGTTGACGAATGATTTTCAGCCGTCTTGCTGCCAGCTCTCCGATAGTAAAACTGGGGTCAATATCTCTTACATTGAGACTAAAACCATATACTCCATTAAACTCAACTGTAACTGAAACCAACACATTTAACCCTGAGCGAAACGCTTGCCCTGTACTGGTTTCGAAATATGGTTTTAGCATTCGATAGGTAGTGTTCCAAATATTGGCTTTGGACTTAGCCAAAATAATATCCGACTGGCTGTCTTTTTCTATCAACTCCAGATAACAATGTCCATTTGGATTCTCACGAAGTTCACTTATTTCGGCACGAATCCACAGCGGAGAATCAAATCGTTGGCGTAGGGTCTCATGGATTTTATTGGAAAGTTCGGAAAGTGATATGGAGTCCATTGAACGGGATAAGTAATATGAAATAATGGAAGTTATTCTCTGCCCACTTGAGGGGCTATGTGTTGATAATCAACTTTTTAGAAACTACTTTCCCGTCGCCACTAACACATACTGCATATACTCCTGAAGTAAAATGACCTACCTGAAGTAGAGTAATTGATTCTGTCAGTGGTCTTTCCAACAATAGGCATCCATTCATGGAATATAGTTGTACCGCTACAGCTATTGGTTTGTGTTCTAGAAGTTCAACTTTGATGGACTTCTCCGAATTAAGATAGCTTACCAGCACCATTTCATTTTCCAACTCTTTCATTTCGGCAAATGTGGCAAAAGAACTCATAGACAATTGAATATTGGGAATACCATATCCTTTTTGAGGGGTAGGAGCGCTATACAAATGACCCGTTTTAATCACATTTTGAATTATGGTTTGTACACTAACATTCGGATTCTTCTCTGTCTCGTATTGCAGCAAACAAGCCATCATGCCAGCCATCACAGGGGTGGAATAGGATGTCCCATTGCCTGAAGATACTGCCCCCGAAGTGTTTACATACGCAGTGCCAGTGCCGAGCGCACAAACTTCGGGTTTCACCCTGAGGTCTGAGCTAGGACCAAATGAACTAAAGCTACTGGATGTGCTGTCAGCAGCAACAGCTCCTACAGTCAATATCCCTTGTGCATCAGCAGGAACACTGATGTATTTCCAAGGTTTTGCGCCGTCATTACCAGCACTATTGCACACAATTATCCCTTTTTGTGATGCTAAAGTGGCGGCTCTACTTGCTCTGCAAGTTTTTCCATCCAAATTCGAATAGGTAAAATTCATACTCGCATCATCAAAGGATGAATAGCCAAGCGATGAATTGACCACATCCACTCCCACACTATCAGCAAATTCTAATCCAGCAACCCAAAAATCCGTTTCTACCAAATATTCAGTTGGAGCGTATTCGGTTTGAATCAGCCAATAAGAGGCATCGGGAGCAGACCCCAGAAACTGACCTGACACATTAGCAGCCATGATGGATAACACATTGGCCCCATGACTATCTGCTGCATATACATTTGTGTTGGGATCTACCATGCTTTTTGCCCCAAGTATTCCTCCTCGTGATCGTAGACTGTCAAAAGCAGTATTGGTATTTGCATTTGTAAAACCTGCATCGAGAATGGCTACTTGTATCC
>CAIUKZ010000520.1 GCA_903899865.1 uncultured Bacteroidales bacterium
ATGCTCAACATCTATCGTGCTTCTGCCGGGTCTGGTAAAACCTTCAAATTGACTCAGGACTATATCCATTTGATTTTTGATCCTAAAAAAGACAAACGGTATCGCAAAGTGTTGGCGGTTACATTTACCAACAAAGCCACGGAGGAAATGAAAACACGCATCCTCAAAGAGCTTCACCTGATGTCTACAGACCAAAAGTCAGACTACCGGGTAGGATTGATGGACAAGTTCCAGATGAGCGAGGAGGCTGTCAACCATCGTGCGAAGCAAATTATGATAGACATCCTGCATGATTATTCCTCCTTTTCTATACATACCATCGACACGTTTTTTCAACAAGTGATTCGAGCCTTTGCACGTGAAATAGGGGTGCATGGTGGCTATAATCTAGAAATGGATCAAGAGTCCATACTCCAACAGGGCATTGATAATTTGTACAGTGACTTATCCAAATCGGAAAATAAATTACTGCTGCAGTGGCTTACCGAATTTGCGGAAGAAAGTATCGAACAATCTGAAAACTGGGATGTGAGGAGAAAAATTTTTTCTTTGGGCAAAGAGATTTTCAAAGAAAGTTATCAGCACAAAGCCGAAGAAACCAACAAAAAACTTCACGATAGAGCTTTTCTGACTCAATACCGAAGCACACTGCGAAACATCAAATCGGAGTTTGAAAGCCGAATGAAGACCACCGCTCAGTCTGCATTGATGATAATTGCCGACCATGGACTGACCACCCAAAGTTTCAAAGGTGGATCACGGTCGGGTATGAATCACTTGGAGAAGTTCGTCAAAGGGGTGTTTGAACCTCCGAAAACGTTTTTTGAACTGTGTTCGGGGGTAGAGAATGCCTCCACCAAAACGACTGACAAAGATGTCATTGCCTCCATCATCTCAGCATATTCATCGGGCTTGCACGACAGACTGATGGAAATTGAAAAACTCCTCAGAGGCGATGAATACATACATTACAATACAGCCAATTTAATTCTCAAACACCTCAATACACTAGGCATCCTGTCAGACTTGGCTGTACAAATTAAGCGAATCACCGTAGATCAAAATTCCATGTTGATATCAGACAGTAATTTGCTGCTTAATAGAATCATTGATGAAAGTGATGCTCCTTTTGTGTATGAAAAGACAGGGACTTACGTAGATCACTTCATGATAGATGAGTTTCAGGACACCTCCACATTGCAATGGCGCAACTTTTATCCTTTGATGGAAAACAGTCTTTCGGCTGGAAAATTGAATTTAGTCGTGGGCGATGTAAAACAAAGCATCTATCGTTGGCGAAATTCTGATTGGACACTTCTTGACGAGACTATTACACATCAATTTCGTGAGGATCAGATTCATCAAGAAAACCTGGATACCAACTGGCGCAGCGATAAGAATATTGTGGATTTCAACAATTCTTTCTTTTACAAAGCATCCCGCATATTGCAAGACCAGCTGAACAGCAGTTTGGAAGATGTAATAGAGTCACATCCAAATCTGAAGCCACTCACCCAAAAAATAGAACAGGCATATTCCAATATCCATCAACAAATATCTCCTAAAGCACTAGAAGGATGCGTAAGGTTTGACTTTATTGCTGCCGACGAGAATGAAGAGGGGTGGAAAATGGAGAGTCTGAAACGATTGCCCAAGTTGCTCGAAGATGTTCAATCACGTGGATATAAACCCAACGACATAGCCATTCTGGTACACAAAAATGATGAAGCAAAACAAGTGATTGAACGCCTGCTAACCTACAAAACATCTGCCGATGCCAACCCAAAATATTGTTATAACATCATGGGCAATGAGGGATTAATGATAGCAGCATCAAGTGCGGTGAGATTCATAGTGGGCGTCATGCACCTCTTGTTGGATACCAGTGATAGCATTCAGCGAGCTATTGTCAATTTTGAGTACAACAAAAACTACAAAGGATGTGCAGATAGTGAGGCCTTGAAGCAGTGTTTTGGGCTTGAGTCTGCTGATGAAAAAACGGTATCACCACTTTTTAATAAAGACGTTAATTACAAATTGATTCAACTCAAACATTTGTCCTTGATGCAAATGGTCGAAAACATAATTGTGATTTTTGATATCGGCAGTTGGACGCATCAAGCAGTATTTCTTCAAGCATTCCAAGATGTGGTCTATCAGTTTTCTAGCACCAAGGTATCTGATTTGAACAGCTTTCTTCGTTGGTGGAAACTTAAAAATGATAAACTCTTCATTTCTACCCCAGAGAACGAAAACGCTATGCGCATCATGACCATTCATAAATCCAAAGGTCTTGATTTCAAAGTGGTGATTATGCCTTTCTGTGAAAGGAAGTTTGAAAAAACGAACCAGAATCTGATTTGGTGTGAGCCCAATCAGACTCCATTTTGCGACATTCCACTCTTACCCCTTGATTATTCTGCCAAACTTAAAGACTCCATCTTTGCCGAGAATTATTTTAGTGAGCAAATGCACCAGTACATCGACAATTTGAATATTGCTTATGTGGCTTTCACACGCGCCAAGCATGAATTGATATGCTGTGCCCCATATCCTAAGGAAACAAAAAAACCAAAGAAAACCGACAA
>CAIUKZ010000521.1 GCA_903899865.1 uncultured Bacteroidales bacterium
GTTAGTATAAGCCTCCACAAGCCCTCGGATGAATGGAAAACAGTCCTTGTTTATTGAAAAAACCATTCAAAACAAACAAGATAACTGCTATGCATGCTCTAATTTAAAAATTTGGGTTATTACACGCAGGAATTTCTACTGAAATTTTTCATCTCTTCAATTATCAATTATCAAAAAACACATTCACGCCACAAACAATCGGAATCAACAAAATACCTATTTGACACAGATATAACAAAAATAATATCAAAACAAATTAACAAACTCAACCAATACAACATAACGATATTGAAAGTAAAATAGACATTTTTCTATCAATTTAAACACTTAAAATACATTTTAGCATGCATTCACGCAAACAAGATACAAAAATGTAGTTTTCTTTCGATATTTCAACCATTTTGCTTGCATATAAGCAATCAATGATATATCTTTGCATCAAGATAAAAACTAAAAACAATTCACATTATTAATCCTAAACATTTCAAGCAATGAAAAAAATTGAAGCTATCATTCGCAAAGTGAAATTCGAAGACGTTAAACAAGCATTGTATGACGCAGGCATCGAATGGTTCTCCTATTGGGACATCACAGGACTGGGCAAATCTACAGAAGAACAAATTGTAAGAGGCCAGGTATTCCAATCAAGCTACATACACAGCAGAATGCTGTCCATCGTAGTAAGAGATGTAAATCTAGAAAAAACAGTAAATGCCATTCTTGATTCGGCATGGACAGGCGAGACTGGTGACGGTAAAATATTTGTTTATGACATCGAAAACAGCTATCGCATTCGCAACAGAGAATCTGGACCTGATGCATTATTCAACAAAGAATAAACATTAAATCATCTGTCCACAAATTACACTTTAGATGTCAGATGAAAATCGCACACAAACATTTACTTAATGGATTAAACCTTGTTTACTGTTCCACTTTCATTAAATTAATTTGTCATTCACCATTCAACACACAGAAAAATGAAAAAATATTTACTACTCCTAACATCATTTCTAGCCCTTTCGAGCACTAGCTTATGGGCACAAACAGCAGCACCAACAGTTGACTCAGGAGACACTGCTTGGATGATTGTAGCTACTGCTCTCGTGTTATTAATGTCTATACCAGGACTTGCACTATTCTACGGAGGTTTGGTTAGACGCAAAAACGTACTTAACGTATTCATGCAATGTTTTATACTCGTTGCAGTAATCAGTATCGAATGGGTCATCTGCGGATATAGCCTTGCATTTGGAAGTTCTACAGGAGCATTAGCACCTTACATCGGCAGCTTCGACTGGGCATTCCTGAACAACATCAAGGTAACTGATCTGAGCCCTTATTTCATTTCTCACTCACAAATCGGACTTGATGGTAAAGCCATTGGCACAATTCCTCACATTGTATTCATCATGTTTCAAGGCATGTTTGCTGTTATTACACCTGCATTGATCATTGGAGCATTTGCAGAGCGTATCAACTTCAAAGGATTCCTGGTATTTTCATTACTTTGGGCTATCTTTATCTACAACCCTATTGCACACTGGGTATGGTCTGGTGATGGCTGGTTGTTCAAACTAGGTGCGCTTGACTTTGCAGGAGGAACAGTAGTACACATCAGTGCTGGTATAGCAGCTATCGTTACAGCGGTTATGCTAGGCAAACGTCGCGACTACAAAGGACACGCAATACCACCTCACAACATCACTTATGTGGTAATAGGAGCAGCACTTCTATGGTTTGGATGGTTTGGATTCAATGCTGGTAGCGGACTTGCAGCAGATGGACTTGCAGCCAACGCATTGATGACAACACACCTAGCCGCTGCAACAGCTGCATTGACATGGGCATTGCTTGAGTGGTTTCTTGACAAACGCCCAACCATTGTGGGAATAAGCACAGGCGCCGTAGGTGGACTTGTTGCCATCACTCCAGCTGCAGGATTTGTAGGAGTTGCAGGAGCATTAGTGATTGGAGTAGCAGTATCGGTGATTTGCTTCATCATGGTAGCAAAAGTAAAACCAAAACTAGGATACGATGATTCATTGGATGCATTTGGCGTACATGGCATAGGTGGTATTCTTGGAGCTATACTTACTGGTGTGCTGGCATCTCCACTTGTTCAATCGGCATACAGTGGTTCAATATACGGCAACTACCATCAACTTGTAGTGCAGTTAATAGCCGTTGGCACCACCATTGTATTCTCAGGAGTAGGAACGTTCATCCTCTTCAAAATCACAGATTTACTTGTTGGTGTGAGAGCAACTGACAAACATGAGGCTATCGGTCTTGACGAAACTCAACATGGAGAAAATGCTTACAACAACTTTGATTAATTGAATTTAACCCACGCTTACATTTCCACATCACAATGGAACTGCGAGCGTGGGTTAACTATCATTTTAACCCGTCAAACAAACATATTAAATCTATTTTCAACTATTTTAGCATTTACCATATTATATTGATACATTTTTAGTATATTTGCAGATATTTCGATACAATGTTTTCAGAATAGAATAAAGCGTTATTCTTACGACTGAAATCATTCATACACGGTGAAACTATTCATTAATTAATCGTGTGTTTTTTAGTTTTATTGTTTCAAGCAGGCTACTTCGCGAGAAATGGCCTGCTTACTTTTAAACGCCAAACTAACAAGATGGTATTTGTGAATATGCATTTTTTTTGTACATTTGCACCTCAAACAAATTTGAAATTCCAACACGTTACATTCCCTATAAACACAAAGAAGAATTTCATTATTCAACAAAAACAAGTATTAACATTTCAATTCAACACAAAATATATCAAAATTCCGCCAAAATAAAATCTAGCTCTTTTTTTTCAA
>CAIUKZ010000522.1 GCA_903899865.1 uncultured Bacteroidales bacterium
CTATCTCCTACGTTCCAAAACGTAGGATTTGACGATTGCGAATTCAGTTTTGAAGCAAGCGTGATTATCCCAGTTCGCAACAGGGCAAAAACCATTGGAGACGCCATAAAATCAGTGCTTTTACAAAAATCAAGCTTTAAATTTAACTTGATAATTATTGACAATTTTTCCACCGATGGCACAAGTGAAATTATCGAGCAATTTGCTGCGAGTGACGCCAGAATTATTCACCTCATCCCCGAACGAAAAGACCTAGGAATAGGAGGCTGTTGGAATGTAGGTGTACACTCAGCGCATTGTGGGAAGTTTGCTATACAGCTAGATAGCGATGATGTGTATCAAGACGAAAACACTTTACAAAAAATAGTGGATGCCTTTTATGCACAAAACTGTGCCATGGTAGTTGGTTCATATACAATGACAAATTTTGACATGCAGACCATCGCACCAGGGTTGATAGATCACAAGGAATGGACACCTGACAATGGAAGAAACAATGCATTGCGTATCAATGGACTTGGTGCACCGAGAGCATTTTTCACCCCATTGTTGCGCCAGATTAAAGTGCCAAATACTAGTTATGGTGAAGATTATGCTCTAGGCCTGTATTTCAGCAGAAGGTATCAAATAGGGAGAATATATGACTCATTGTACCTGTGCAGAAGGTGGGACGAAAACTCTGATGCATCACTCGATGTAGTAAAGATGAATGGACACAACTCCTACAAAGACAAAATTAGAAGTTTGGAAATCACTGCTCGACAATTGCTCAATAGCAATTTGAGTCGATGAGATTAACCCGATGTGACCAAACTCTATAGGTTGATTCACATCGGGAATTGATTTTAAAATATGTTGCAAACATCCAACAATATGAACGATAAAGTAAAACAACTATTTGACTCTCAGCTCATCCATTGGCCATTGGCTCAAAACAATTACGCGGGTTTAAAAACGGTGAGGCAAAAATCAATTTCATTCGAAGGATTCGACCTTATTGTGCAGTTTAATCCTGCACGGATTGTTTCATCCGGAGCCAAAGTTGACGGTAAGTCTATCGCAGAAAGGAAGTGCTTCTTGTGTGAGGCTAATCGTCCTGCCGAACAGGAGGCTGTTCTTTTCAAACAGTATTCCATTTTGGTCAACCCATTCCCTATTTTTCCCGAACATTTCACCATTGTGCATCAACGACATATTCCACAACAAATCAAACCATTTTTTGGAGACTTTTTACAATTGGCAAAGGAGATGAGTGATTATGTGCTGTTTTACAACGGACCTGCGTGTGGTGCATCGGCACCCGACCACCTGCACTTCCAAGCTGGCACAAAAGATTTTTTGCCTTTGATAAAGGATTACCACGCACTGAAAACCAAAAATGCACTTTGCTTTTATAAAAATAACAGTTGTGAAGTATTTAGATTGGATAATTATTTAAGAACAGTAATTTGTATTGAATCATCCGACGAGTTTGCGATCAATGACTATTTTATTGGTTTATATGATACACTCCAAGGTACACAGCTCAACGAACCAATGATGAATATTGTCTGTGATTATGACCAAGGCAAGTGGTACACGTTCATTTTCCCACGTGAGACGTTTAGACCCTGGCAATACTCAGCTGAGGTGCCTGAAAAGTTATTGGTTAGTCCTGCCACGGTAGAAATGAGTGGAGTGTTTATCACACCCATAGAAAGTCATTTTGATAAAATTAATAAAGAAGATATTTGTAGCATTCTCACTCAAAGTTCAATGAAGTTTGACATCAACTAATCGGATGGAATCAAAAGAGCCAGTAATAAACGTAGGGATACTGACAAGTGATGTAATATCATTTGTTCTAAATGGGGTGTACCAATGTAGCAACGGAGAAAATCACAGTGGAGAGAAACAGGTTCTGTGTAAAGATGGGAAAATCTATTTCAATAATCAATTTTATGACGAGCTCGTATTTACCCCAGTAGTGTCAAGCACTGATTTTGAATTGAAAGACGTTATTATTGGAATCAATTTTCACTGGGAGAGAAAGGAAAATCAACGCTTTGGCGGGAGTCTAAAATTTATTATTGATAACCGCAGTCTGATTGCTATCAATGAGATTGGAACAGAGGATTATTTGACGAGTGTCATTTCAAGTGAAATGAGTGCTACTGCCTCCATCGAATTGCTCAAAGCACATGCTGTCATTTCTAGAAGCTGGCTATTAAAACCTATGATGTCTGGTAATGAGTCATTTACAAAGTCTGCGAATGAAGCAGAAATTACTGCGAATGAGATTGTTGTTTGGTATGAAAGAGACTGTCATTCGCAGTTCGATGTGTGTGCCGACGACCATTGCCAACGTTATCAAGGTGTTACAAAGTCAAGTGTCGAAAATGTCAAAATTGCCATTGAATCAACCAAAGGTGAGGTGTTGGTGTCTGATGGTAAAATATGTGATGCTCGATTCTCCAAATCATGCGGTGGCATGTCCGAACATTTTGAGAACTGTTGGGCACCTATCCATTTTCCTTATTTGACACCTGTTTATGATTTATTGCCACAAACTGTAGCTTCACTACCAGATTTAAAAAATCAGAAGGTAGCTAATGACTGGATTAGACAATCTCCACCATCATTTTGCAACACAACAGACAAATCGATTTTAGGTCAGGTGTTGAATAATTATGACCAAGAAACTACCGATTTTTATCGATGGAAAGTAGAATATTCACAAAAAGAACTGGCTGATATCATTTCGCAACGTTCGGGAATCGATTTTGGTGAGATTTGTGATTTAATTCCTCTAGAGAGAGGTGACTCGGGCAGAATAATCCGGCTAAATATAGTGGGTACCAAACGAAGTATTACTGTGGGGAAAGAGCTTGAAATCAGAAAATGGCTTTCAAATTCTCATTTATACAGCTCTGCATTCGTTGTTGACCGGTTGGAGTTTATCAACAATATCCCTCAAAAATTTACTCTCACTGGCGCTGGCTGGGGGCATGGTGTAGGACTGTGTCAGATAGGGGCTGCGGTGATGGGTGAATGTGGATATAAGTATCAAGAAATTCTCCAACATTACTTTAAAGGAGCTAGTTTAGAGAGATTTTACTGATTTTATTTGGTAACTATGGATTTTAAACTTATTTTTGGGTTTAAACTAAAAACGAATCACTTGAAAAAGGTACATCATCTACTCCTATTTTTGGTTTTGTGCAACACCATGTTAGCTCAAATAGTGGGTCCATCACATTTTAGCAGGGGAAATGCAAAATTTGACTCCAAAGACTTCATTGGAGCTATAGCTGACTACTCTTTGGCAATTGAACAAAACAGTCGATTTGCCGAAGCGTATTCCAATAGAGGATTATGCAAAGATAATCTGATGGACTACAAAGGTGCTATTTCTGATTTCTCAAAAGCCATTGAAATTAACCCTAAGTATGCTTCTGCGTATTTTAATAGGGGAGTAACAAGATACAAGTTAAAGGATTATATCGGCACTATTGCGGATTACAACATGGCCTTGAAGCTTAATCCAAACATGCCCAATGTATATTCCAATCGAGGGCTCGCCAAGTCAGGACTTCAGGACTATGCAGGTGCAGTACAAGATTATGATGTGGCTATCAAAAAAAATCCTAAATCATCCAAAGCCTATATTAACCGTGGGGCTGCTAAGTTTAAACTGAAAGATGCAGTTGGCGCCATCAATGATTTTTCCAAATCAATAGAATTGGATCCGAAAAATGATGTTGCCTATTCCAACAGAGGTAGAGCCAAATTCAGCATCAACGATTTTGCAGGAGCAATAGCCGATTATAAACAAGCCATTGATATTAATCCAGCATACGGCGACATGAAAATAAGCAACGATTCTTTGAAAAATGCTGGATTAGAGGATAATTCAAGACTCGCAAAATCGAAAAAGTTGAATCTCTCTGCCAATTCAAATCAAATAATGAAAATCACCACCTTATCAAGTGGCATCGGAGTGCGTTCGAATTTGATTGTAAGTTCGTTTGAGAATACAAAAATCATGGAATTAGATCCCAAGTTCTACGAAGGATATCATTTCCGAAAAGTCTATATCGACAACAGTCAGGATTTTAAACTTGTGTGTGATAAACTGGATAAGCAAATTGATAAAATAAAAACAGACCCAAAGCTGTATTTTGACCGTGGAGTCGCTAAAGGGAAAATGCTGGATTTTAAAGCGGCAATTCTTGATTTTGAC
>CAIUKZ010000523.1 GCA_903899865.1 uncultured Bacteroidales bacterium
AGGTAGTTCAAGAAAAAAGCCCCTAATGTTATTGACAGCAACACATTTTCAGAAAACTTTACAAAAAACAAATAAATAAGAAAGCGATAAAATGTATAAATAAAAATGGTAGTATAAAAAAGACTGAAAGAAGTGCGGAAGTACTTTTGCTTGCTTAATGGTTTGTATCGTTGAAGAAGATAAGAGCAAAGCAACCAAGTTAGCAGGTAACATATTGAAGGCAATGAGTATTTGTCAAAAGGTCTGTTAGTGGTGAGTGGAAACCAATCCAACACTACATACAAACTCAATATCAAAAGTAAGATATCGACGATTACAAAAATTCGGGAAGGTCTGTAAAGTAACTTCATGAAACGTGCAATTTGGCTGGCAATAAAAAACAATGAGTGGACGAGAACCAATCAACACGTAAATTTACATGATTTACATGGATACATTGTCAAGAATTCTTAACAAAAATCATTTTTTTTACTAAATTTTTTGGCCATTGAAGGATAAGCTCTTGATACCACTCCACTATATTATCTGTCCATCGTTGTGGATGCGTAGTAATCATTATCACTTCTTGGTCGGGATGCGTGCCCAACCAATCTATTAATTCAAAAGTGGTATGAATGGGTTTACCTTGATGAGAAATTTCAATTTGATTGTCTAATACCTTATCTCTCACACTATACCGTTCACCATCCCACATGCGTGCAGTATCTGTTAGGTAAAGCACCTTTGGGGCGGTATGACTGTTATTCAATAAATCAAAATAAGGCTCACCTATTATGCCATAATCTCTGTAATCATTAGATTTCCAGAGATCTTTGTTGTCCCATTTAGAAGAGGGACTTCCATGCATGCAAATCGTTTTTACAGGATAAAATTGTCTAAAATAGCACAATTGAGTTTCAAAATGTTGCAAAGCCTTTGCGCAATCTCCTTTAAAAATGGACAGGTCTTCATAGTGATAACCAATTTCATGTCCTAAATCAGCAATAGCTGTAATTATTTCAGGCTGATTGCTTTGCGGAACAACTCTAAAATAGTAGCTTGATTTTATGCCTAACGAGGCTTCAATCTTTGCAGTAGCTAATGATTGTTTTGCCTTCAAGTCCACATCATGGCGTAGAATTACAAAACGACCTTGAGCTTTGCCTTCACACCATTCTTGGAAGGTGTAGGTTGAATAAGCAGCATTGAGTAGTGAAGTTAGAAGAACACGATAAGTACTAAGGGTAAAATCCATATTAGCTGTAAGGAGTAAAAAACTGAATTTTTATACTACGCAAAGTGATATTGTTCTAAAATTATAATTTCTTCCATCCAAAATACTTCGCTTTCCATTTGTCAATTTTGAAAAGAATTCTTTCTACAAAGAAAAATAAAAAATAGATGAATGGATATCGCCTCAAACGTTCATTTTGGTCTATGGCTTCAGTATAACGGTCATAATCAGACAATATCGTTGGGTGAAACACCTCTTCTAACACCTTCCTGCGTTCTTCTTTATCTAAAGCCAAATTGATGCTACTTATTCCAGTAGTATCAAAGTAAGATACATATATATCAGTAAAGATATACTTTGCATTATACTTAATCAAAGCTTCTAAATACCACTTCCAATCTGAAACGATTTTTAAACTCTCATCATAATTCCCAACGATGTCGAACATTGACCTACGAAAATATGCAGATGTATGCTCTAAAGTTCCTCTATAAAAAGTATAAGCACTTACTTTACTTAGATTTTCGGAATGTCTAAAAACCTTATCATCTGCTCTAACTGAGATTCTATTTCCAACAAATACATCTGGTTGGTTTGAATTTTGAATTAACAAATCGAGTTCACACAACATATTAACGACGACATTCTCATCCACCAACCAATCACCTGAATTCAATAAATGAACGTATTCACCTTGAGCCATTGCTATGCCTTTGTTCATCGCATTATAAATACCTGTGTCGGGTTCTGAAACATAGCTAAAAAGTAATTGCTTATCTGACAAATCAATAGATTTAATATAATCAACACTACCATCAGTACTTCCCCCATCAATTACAATGTATTCAAAATCAATTGACTTTTGATTCAGTACACTTGTTACAGTCTTAATTAAACCAGATAGATTATTATAATTTATTGTGATTATACTTAGCTTCATCCAAATGTAAATTCAATAGTTTTTAGCTGTAATTATTTTTTGTGATTACAAAATTTTAGACTGATAATACATTCAATCCATAGACTCCAAAAGTTCTACAATCCGATTTGCAGTATTTCCATCCCAAAACCTAGGATTTTTCCCAAGCTTGCCTTTTCCTTCAATAATCAATTTAACTTCGCTCAAAATACTATCCATTCCAATCAGTTTATTGCTCCCCTCCCAGACAGTTACAGGTCGTTCGGTATTTGGGCGAACTGTCAAACATGGGATATTCAAATAGGTTGTTTCTTCTTGAATACCTCCAGAGTCTGTGAGCGCAAAAGCACTTCTACTCACCAAATGTATAAATTGAAGATAACCTAATGGTTCAATAAAAAATAAGTTTGAATACTTGTTAATAATAGGTTGCAGCCCAAACTCCAAAATATTTTTGTACGTTCTAGGATGAACAGGAAACACCAATGGTATTAATTCCGAAATTTGACCCCAAAGCTCTACCAACTTAGTCAACGCCTCTTTATTATCTACATTACCCGGTCTGTGAAAAGTAAGGACACCATATTTATTCTCATCAAAATCTTCCCCCAGTTGAATATTAACGGTTCGATTCAATAATTTAAAATTCAGCTCTGTACGTTGAGCCCTTTCAATATTCGCAACCAATGAGTCTATCATTAAATTACCCAACATGTGTATTTTTTCTGTTGGGATATTTTCCTTAATTAAATTTTCATCTGCATCCACACTTGTAGTAATAAACACATCACTAATAGCATCTGTGGCCAATCGGTTAATCTCCTCAGGCATCGTCCGGTCATTGCTTCTGAGTCCTGCCTCATAATGAATGGTTTTGATACCCAATTTTGAAGCAACTAAAGTACATGCCAACGTACTATTTACATCACCTACTACCAACATCGCATCTGGTTGGTGCTCTAAACACACTTTTTCAAATCCTTCCATGATGCGTGCAGTTTGAATGGCATGACTTGCAGAACCCACCTCCAGATTAATATCGGGAGCTGGAATATTCAACTCCTCAAAAAATTGACCCGACATCTTCACATCATAATGCTGTCCGGTATGTACCAAAACAGGTTGGATGTCCTTATGCCCCTTTAGTGCATGCATCAAAGGAGCTATTTTCATAAAATTAGGACGCGCACCTGCTACTAGAATGAGTTTCATCATACATCAAACTTTTCAACGAAAATTATACTGATAATTAGGGTTTTCAATCATCACTTTTTTACTTACTGGATACTCCTTGACAAACCAAGTTAAAAACTTGGAATAATCAATTTTGTCATTCAACATTTTCAATCTACGTTCAGCGCAAATTTCCTTTCTATTAGGGGTGTTTATCAGCTTATTTATAGATTGATAGAATCCACTCACATCTTTGGTTTTATGTCCGAAACCCAATTGGTATTTATCTTCAATTTCATTCAAGTATGACAACCGCCCAACAAAATCATTAAATCGAACAAACGGTGTCCCAAGCACACCAGCCTCAGCAGCCATGGTCTGACTGTCACCAATATAAATACTTGCAAAAGCCATTACATGATGCATATCTAATGGTTTGATGTTGATTCTGTATTTCTCAAACTGAGGCTCCAAAGGACGCTCGGAAGTGATATATATCGTACCATGAGGTGCTAATATTTTGATAATCTGTTCTGCAATTTCAGTAGTGATACCGTGTATGCCCACATCATGGTGTGCAGTCAATTGAGCAAAACGAATGATGAAATAAGTTTGCTCCGAGGGGAAATACCTGTTTACAACTGACCTATCTGGCGTAAAATGATTGGGATGCAAATAGCCTAATTCATGGTAACTTTCGTAGCCTATTTTCTTTTGATTCCATAACCAAGCATCGCACACTTCGGGTGAAATCACATGTGTATAAAACGGGAAAAACATCAACGCATACAATTTAATAGCCTGAGCATCATCCTCATAGCATTCAAATGAAGGAATTCCTTTCAAAAAACCAATGTGAGCCAACACACCATCTGAACCTATTAATAAATCGGGTTTGGCTTTTGATACTATCTTCCAAACCTCTCTTGTTTTCCCTATTAAAGAAATAGCTAAGCCCAACATTCCAAATCGTTTAGGACGATTTTTTGTCTTTACAAATGCTAATCCATAATCAACACACAACTGTTCTAGAATATCTTTTGGACGGATAACTGCAATAATTTCATGACCTTCACCCTGCAAATTTTTAATGGTGTGCTTAAACATGTGGAAATGTGCTGGATGACTAATCATAAATAAGTACCTACTCATACTGTAATATTATATTGTTTATTAATTTAACAACTTTCTTCTTTAAGTTATAATGGCATGGTATTACAACTATTTTTGTTACCATCTGCTCCACTTTCGGACAGTTGCCCATGGTGTAACCAAAACACAAAGCCCAATCTATAGACTTTGAAAAATGACTTCCTACCTCTATTCCATGTTGAATAAAATGACTTATGAATGCATCTCTATTGTCGACTAATATAGGAAACATAAAACAATTTGAGTTTTGATTGTCAGTCCAGGTTATGCCAAATTTATGGCTAATTGACTTATGCATAGTGTTTGAAATGCTCTTATAATTATCCTTTTGTCGGTTAAGATAATTTATTACAAAATCTCGTTTATACATCAGCAACGCATAATTCACCCTCAACATTAAACTCTCTTTGTTTTCGTATTTACTAATATCTATGTTGGAATTAAATCGTTCTTTTAAAATAGGTTTCGTAAAGTACTTATACAAAACTGGATGATGCAAAACACTTAAAACTACACATTTAAAAACACTAAAAACATTCTTATACATTGGTTTAGACGGAAGTTTCGCAAACTGAACTAAAATATCTGGTTTAAGCTCTTGATTATTAACCACCAAATACCCACCATCACCAACAGATGGAAATTTACCCTGCCCAATCGAAAATATTGAAACATCACCAAAACTTCCAGCCGCACCTTTTTCTGAACTTGCTAAATATGCATGTGCACAATCTTCGATTATTGGTGTATTTGGGCATATACATTTAATTCGTTCAACATCATTCACATTTCCAAACAAATGGGTAATAATGAGTGCCGATATTTTTCCTTGTTTCTGTTGTAAATCTTCTAAATCAATCAAAAAATCTTCCTTTACATCAATAAATTCAATTGTATAACCTGCACTTTTCACTGCATGCATAACAGTATAACAATTAAATGCCATTACTCCAACTTTTGCATTCGTGGGTAGTTTTAAAACCGACAAAGCCAATCGTAATCCAGTCCGAGC
>CAIUKZ010000524.1 GCA_903899865.1 uncultured Bacteroidales bacterium
ACCAATTTTGGTCAAGTAGGTGATGAGCAAATTGTATCGAAAGGAAAAGGTAGAGCCTATGGAGTAGAAGTCCTATTCAAAATTATGGATATGAAGCGAATTAACTTGACTGCTACTTATACCTATTTTCGAAGTGAGTTTACAGACTCATCACAGGTCAAGTATTTCAGATCTGCGTGGGATACCAGACAAATGCTCAATCTGATTGCCAATTTTAAACTTCCTAAAAGTTGGAACATAGCTATGAGATGGCGATATATTGGAGGTGCACCTTATACACCCATCGATTCAATATCCTATAACAGAGCTGCATGGAAGATTAGTAATCAGCCCTATCTGGACTATAGCCGATACAATTCATTGACACTGCCAGCGAAACATCAACTGGACATACGGGTGGACAAGGAGTTTTATTTCAAAAAATGGGTGTTGAATTTTTATGTAGACATTCAAAACCTGTACAATTTCAAAACAGAAAGTGCACCTAGTTATACCAACCTAGATACTGAAGGAAATATAATACCAGACGCTAATGGAGATCCAACGAAACAAGGGTTACGTGTTTTTTCTAATCTCGGTGGTACCATTTTGCCGACCTTGGGGCTCATTGTTAAGTTGTAGTAATTTCAAGTTGTTGTTTAAATAAATGTTACCATTATGAAAATAAAATTGTTAGTAGCTACTTTACTTCTGTCGTGGGGTGTGACTTATGCAGAAACCACCCCCGAGTCATTAACTGACTATGGGTATGGTTTAGAAAATTCAGGTTCAATCATTACCATACGTTTTCAGGCAGGTGAGAGTCACAATCATCCTTTGTTTGCCATTTGGCTGGCTAATGAAAATGGGAAGTATATTCAGACTCTATATGTGTCAGAAAGCATAGGAAAGGGTGTTCTCAAACGTGTTAGCAGGCAATCTGGAAAGTGGGAAATGGGCGAAAAACAGCGACCAGCTGCGTTGCCATACTGGGCTCACCAGAGAGGTGTGGCGAATGAATATGGCACCTATAACCCCACCCCTCGTCAGCCAGTAGCCGATGCATACACTGGAGCTACTCCGCCTTCTTCATTTTCGATGAACGTATGTACGGAAAAACCTCTCAGCGGAAAGTATAAAATCATGTTTGAACTCAATCAGTCGTGGGACTGGAATGAAGCATGGTCAAACAATCTCTATCCTGATGACCAAGAGTATAAAACCTCTAGTCAACCAGCAGTGGTATATTTGGCCGAGATTGATACCAATCAACCATCACCGTCTTACATCATGAAACCAATAGGTCACAGCCATTATTCTGGTGCAAATGGTAATCTTATTACTGATCTTTCTACTTTAACCACAGCGCTTCAAATAGCCAAAAGCATAGAAGTGTCAATCAAAAAACAGTAGTCAACCTTCTAAATACTGTCAAGGCTGTAAGTGATGACACTTACAGCCTTGTTGAACGAAAATTATGAATACAACTATAAGATGTTAGTGCAAGCGAAAAACACCCTACAAACAGACAGACATTAACAGAAAATGGAACAAGCATACATAGAAGAAAGGATATTTGACAAAATAAACTGTAAGGACAATCTTCTGGAAAAGGGAGAGTATGATAATTGTAGTTTTATCAATTGTGATTTTTCAGAGTTTGATTTTTCATATTATAAGTTCACAGACTGTGAATTTTTAGCTTGTAATTTAAGTTTGGTAAAATTGTTAAATACTGTATTTCGAGATATAAAATTTAAGGATTGCAAGATGTTGGGTCTGCATTTAGACAGTTGTAACGAATTTGGACTTTCATTCAGTTTTGAGAATTGCATTTTAAATCACTCTACGTTTTACAAGACAAAAATAAGAAAGACAATTTTCAAAAATACGAAATTACAGGAAGCTGACTTTACAGAGTGTGACTTGACAGATTCTCTATTTGATAATTGCGACCTGACAAGAGCAATATTTGACAATACAGTCATTGAAAAAGCAGATTTTCGCACTTCATACAATTATACAATTGACCCAGAAATTAACCGAATAAAGAAAGCAAAATTTTCTATTAATGGAATTTCGGGACTTTTAGAAAAGTACGATTTAATAATTGATAACATAATATAGTATGCAACCGAGAATAGAGAACTTAAAACAAAAAAAGTTAGTAGGCAAACGATTGACAATGAGTTTAGCTGACAACAAGACTGGTGAACTTTGGAAAAGTTTTATGCCAAAACGCAGAGAAATAACTAATAGCCTGACAAACGACTTGATTTCAATGCAGGTTTATAAACCAACCCATTTTACAAAATTTAGTCCTACAAATGAATTTGTAAAATGGGCGACAGTTGAAGTAGTTGATTTTGATAACGTACCAAATGATTTGGAAACAATTACATTAACTGGTGGACTTTATGCCGTTTTTTGCTACAAAGGTTCAAGTGCTGATAGTAGTGTTTTTCAATATATTTTTGGGACTTGGCTTCCCAATTCAGATTACTTGTTGGATGACAGACCACATTTTGAAGTATTAGGAGAAAAATATAAAAATGCTGACCCAAATTCTGAAGAAGAAATATGTATACCAATAAGACAGAAATAAAAAATGCCAGCCACTAATACATGGTATAGAGCATGCGGGTTTCAGCGGTATTCTAAGGTTTGTGGCTCGTAAAAAAAAGTCGGAGTAAACTAATAGGTTTTCACCTTGTAATCCCGAACGAAACCATACTATTAACCAGTCGTTTTTTTAGTGGTATTAAGATTGCTAGACCATATCGCAAGGTTTAAAATCAGAAAGCATTATTCTAACTTTGAATGATTTAGCTCAGAATAAGGTCAGGTATGGAAGGCTAACTGAAAAAATATTCTGGTTCAATTACTTAGTTTAGGATAAACTATCCTGTTGTGATACACGTTTTTGAGTCGTTCCTTAAATACGGCTTTCACCATTTCCACATCCCTGAACGTGATTGGAGCATCTTTAAATTCGCCATCGGCTATCTGAGTGTCTATCATGTTCTCAACTACCGCATTCAGGTTTTCAATTGTATACATTTTTAAACTTCTAGAACAGGCCTCAACCGCATCAGCCATCATCAATATGGCCGTCTCTTTGGTATACGGTCTTGGTCCAGGATAAGTGAATGCCTCTTCGTTTGGAGCGATGTCAGGATTGGCATTGATAAATGAATTGTAAAAATATTTCGTTTTACTAATGCCGTGGTGGGTAGCAATGAAACTGATAATTTGATCGGGTAGATGGTTTTTTTTCGCAATGGCTATACCATCTGCCACGTGACGGATGACCATACGTGCAGCGGTTTCGTAATCCATTTCCAATAATGCATTTCTTCCAGATACTTGATTCTCAATAAATAATTCAGGGTGTGTCATCTTTCCAATATCATGGTAAAGTGCGCCTGTACGTACTAATAAGCTGTTGGCATTTATTTTTTTTGCTGCCTCAGTAGCAAGATTGGATACTTGTAAAGAGTGCTGAAATGTGCCGGGTGCTACTTCTGCAAATCGCAACATCAAATCACTATTAATATTGTTCAATTCTAATAAAGTGATAGCTGATATTAGCCCAAATATCTTTTCGAAAATGTAAATTAACACATAAGCAAATAAAATCAAAACACTACTCACCGCAAAGCTTCTGAGCGGTGCCCAGTCTACTCGATGAATGTTGCCTTCCGAAATGAACTCGAATGAAATATACATAGCCCCATAAATAAGGAATATGTATAGAGCTGATTGGGCAAGTTGCGAGCGTTGCGTCATATCCTTCAAACTGGATACGGCCACCATTCCTGCAGCTATTTGTAAAACCAAAAATTGAAATGAATTGGCTACCATGAATGAAAGTATCATCATGGTAGTGATATGAATAAATAGGGCTGTACGTGGGTCGAAAAACACACGTGTAATGATAGGCAATAATACGAATGGCACCATGTAATACTCCCAATCGTAATGTATCAACACGGAAGTAATTGTCACTAATAGTACTATCAATAAGCACAAGAATAAAAGGCTTGAGAGGTTTTTGTAAATTCTAGGACGAAATAAAAACAGATATAAAAAGAACAGCCCTATTAGTCCCGTGATAAGTATGATTTCTCCAATTTTCACAAGTAAAGTTTGTTCTGTGTAAGAGTTCCGCTTCTCGAACTCTATTTTCAATGATTCAAGTATGGCGAATGTGGCAGGTGTTACTTTTTCGCCTTTGTCTATAATTCTTTCCCCCGTTTGAATCATTCCAGAAGTGGAAGAAAGTCCTTTTAATAATTCAGCTTTAGCTATGGCAGATGTAGTTGAGTCATATTCCAGATTTTCTTTGATATAGCCATTCAGATTGTATGTTTTTAATATTTCTGGTGCATCTCTCAATAGCTCTTCGTACGCTGAACGAGGCGTGTAAATCTCTGGAAGTGTGTACTTTTTTGTGACCCTGTTCGGGAGGATGTTGGAAATTGTTTGTCTTTTTTCTGATATTAAATTGTTATAGTCTTTCATAGACATCACCCCTTTCGCATAAATTTGATTCATCTTTTTGGTGATGAAAGCCGCATTCATTGGTGATATGCCATCGCTTTTTTGACGGTCGCTTAGCAATTTGACGATTTGTAACGAAACGACTGATGTGTCCGTGCGAAAAAATGGAGAGTAATCTGTAAGCACCTTTTCGCGCTCTTCATTGATTTGATTTTTCGATTTGTAAATAGGAAAATCATACGAAGCAGTCATCAGTTCGTAGGTCCATGGCTTTCCGACTTCAAATTGATAAATGAATTTGTTTTCAGTTGGGAATAATAATATGATAATTACAATCGTAGCAATGAATAGACCGATTGCCCCAAAGTCATTGAGTTGTTTTTTTGATAGTCTGCTTGTCATAAGTAGGTAGTTACAAGGGTTTAGATGCAAGCTGTAAGGTTGATTCTGTACGTATTATTAAGTGAGGGTGCTGGTATATTTCTTTTGAAACTCTTTTGTAGTTGTTGGAACGAATACCCCCAGTTTCACCTATTTGGATACAAGATACAAAAATAATCATAATTGAAAAGAATTTGTTAAACATTCTGTATTTTTGTTCTTTACACACAAAAAATATGATTGGAATCATCACACTTAGCATTGTCCCCATGAGGGCCGACCAAAGCGAACGCAGCGAAATGATATCTCAGCTTCTATTTGGGGAGGAGGTTGAAGTACTGAAAGTGTCACCCCCGTGGCTCAAAGTAAGAAACGTTTCAGATGGCTATGAAGGTTGGGTGGACATAAAAATGGTTGATTTAATGGCTGCTGATAGCTTTAATTCAGATAATCGAATTTTAGCAAAACCTTTTATAACCGTAATTAATGTACGTGATCGGCAGAAAATGTTTTTGTCCGCTGGTAGTGTCATCGGACCTATCAGTGATAATCGGTTTAAGTTGGGAAGTGATTGGTACGAACTGTCAGATAATTCGGATTTATTTCTACCTCGCTATTCAAAACCTAACCTGATAGCTGTTGCAATTCAATTTTTAAACACACCTTACCTGTGGGGTGGCAAGAGTATTTTTGGGGTAGATTGCTCTGGCTTAGTTCAGCTGGCATATTCAATATGTGGAGTGCAACTCCCTCGTGATGCTTCCCAGCAAATAGCAGTAGGAGAGCCTATTGACTCATTAGATAACGTTCAAGAAGGTGACCTGGCATTTTTCCTGACTTTGACAGTCATTTAGCATGTGTTTTTCAAAGCCTTGATTGTTAGATGAATACAATTTTTGCGCCACCCGTTTGGGTGGCGCAAACCCAAAAGGTTGTATATTTGCGTATGTTTATACGCAAAAAG
>CAIUKZ010000525.1 GCA_903899865.1 uncultured Bacteroidales bacterium
GCTGGAATTCAACTATATGGCACTGAAATCAAATCAATAAGAGATGGCAAAGCTAGTCTTGTGGATACATTTTGCACTTTCCACAACAATGAATTATGGGTAAAAAACATGCACATTGCCACCTACTTTTTTGGCACGTACAATAATCATGATGTTCGGCGCGATAGAAAACTGCTACTCACCAAACGCGAACTGAGCAAACTTTCCAAAGCCACCAAAGAAACAGGTTATACTATTGTTCCTACAAAACTGTTCATCAATGAAAAAGGATTGGCTAAAATCGAAATTGGATTGGCCAAAGGAAAGAAAAACTATGACAAGCGCCAATCGTTAAGAGAGAAAGAAGATAAGCGAATCATAGATAGAGCGATGAAAGGATCATGATTAAATTTTATCATTTTTGCCCTCAAGGGCATGATAAGATTTGGTCATGAGAGTTCCATCTGACTATAAAAAAACAATTATATCCAGATTAAAATCTAAGGTTTATAGATGATAAATACACATGGTCGCTTATTCAAATCGGGCAACTGCGACCTCCACTCCTTCACACTTTTGGTCTTAATAAACTCTGTATCAAGACTTATATCTACTGCAACACAAAGCCTAGTAGCAGGCTGACAAGTCTGAATTATTTCCTCCAGCATTTTCATATTACGATAAGGTGTTTCGATGAAAATCTGTGATTGACTCTCGGCATAAGCCCTACTTTCTAGTTTCTTCAGCGCTTTGGATCTTTCTGCTGGCTGAATGGGCAAATATCCCACAAATGAAAAACTCTGCCCATTAAAACCTGAACCCATAAGCGACAAAAGGATGGATGAGGGTCCTATCAATGGTACTACCTTATGATTTTTTTGTTGAGCAATAGCCACCACATCCGCTCCAGGATCTGCTATAGCCGGACAACCTGCTTCGGAAAGAACCCCCATGTCTGTTCCTTCATAAAGTGGCTTAAGAAAACCTTCCAAATCTTGTGGTGAAGTGTGTTGATTCAACACGAAGAAAACGCATGAGTCAATATTAAATGCAGGATTCATTTTTTTCAGAAATCGACGTGCAGTCCTAACATCTTCTACTATAAAATGTCGCAACTGATTCACCACATCATCATTAAACGGTGGTATCACTCGTGCATGCGAACTCTCACCTAGCGTTGTAGGAATTAAGTATAAAGTAGCCATAATCAATTAATTTTGAGAGTTTAACTCTTCCAGTTCCTCACTCAGCAGCTCCCATTCATACACCTTCTGCTCCAGTTCACGTTGCTTCTTTTGGTATTGTTGAATGTAGTTGGCATCAGAAGCTATTTCGGGATTTTCCATCTCTTTGGTCATATTCTGCAACTCTTCTTCCCATTTTGAAATCATTGATTCGACTTCCTCCACCGCTTTTTCTGCCTTTTTAATCTTCCTATTCAGTTCTTTTCGAGCCTCATAACTTAGTTTGTTTTCTGAACTAACTTTTTCTAGCGCATTGGCCTGATTTTTAGCCACATTTTGCACTTCTAGCTCTTTCAAACTATCCATCTTCTTGTACTGAAGAAACTCGTATATACCACCCAAATGCTCACGAACCTTCTGATTGGCAAACTCATAGACTTTAGTGACCAGTCCAGACAAAAATTCACGGTCGTGCGACACCACTATCACCGTTCCGTCAAAAGCTTTGATGGCTTCTTTAAGTACATCTTTAGATCGCATGTCCAAGTGATTAGTCGGCTCATCCAGAATCAACAAATTGACAGGTTCAAGCAGTAATCTTATCATGGCCAATCTACTACGCTCGCCACCCGAAAGCACCTTCACTTTTTTATCAGATGCTTCACCACCAAACATAAAAGCGCCAAGAATGTCTCTTATTTTAGTGCGAATATCACCTACTGCCACATAATCAATGGTTTCGAACACTGTCCTATTTTCATCCAAAAGTGATGCTTGATTTTGAGCAAAATACCCAATTTTGACATTATGTCCTAACTTCATTACTCCAGAGTATGAAATCTCATCCATAATACACTTCACCAAAGTGGATTTACCTTCACCATTTCTACCGACGAAAGCTACCTTTTCTCCCCTATTGATGATAACACCTACATCGTTGAGAATCACTTTGTCGCCATAAGCTTTAGTCAAATGTTCAACTTCTACGGGAATACTTCCGGAGCGAGGAGCAGGTGGAAATTTAAGGCTTAGTCGGGAGTTATCCTCCAAGTCCACCTCCAACCTATCCAGCTTGTCGAGTTGCTTGATGCGCGACTGCACTTGTACTGCCTTAGTGGCTTGATACCTGAATCGATCAATAAAATCCTCAGTCTCTTGAATCAGTTTCTGTTGGTTCTCATAAGCTCGCACCTGCTGTTCATGGCGTTCCTTTCTTAGGTCAATGTATTTGGAATAATGAACATTGTAGTCATATATTTTCCCCAATGAAATCTCAATGGTTCTATTGGTAATAGCATCAATAAAAGCTCTATCGTGCGAAACAAGTATTACAGCACTTGTGGAGGCAGTAAGAAAATTTTCCAACCACTGAATAGACTCTATATCCAAGTGATTGGTGGGCTCATCAAGCAACAATACTTCGGGACGTTGAAGTAAAATTTTGGCTAATTCGATGCGCATCCGCCATCCACCACTAAATTCGGAGCATTGACGATCGAAATCCGAACGCAGAAATCCTAGTCCCAACAATGTCTTCTCAATTTCTCCATGAAAATTGCCATTGCCAATAATATGCAGGTGCTCATTAGAATGTGTCAATCGATCTATCAGTTGATGGTAGCTTTCACTCTCATAATCCTCTCTATCTGCCAACTCCTGATTCATTTGCTCTATCTGAACTTGAAGTTCGGTGATGTGTTCAAATGCTTTTTCAGCCTCCTGCATGACTGTTGTACCTTCGTTATGTATCATGTGCTGAGGCAAATAACCGATGGTCAAGTCTTTTGGAACTGTGACCCTACCTCGTGTAGGGGGCTGTTTGCCAGCAAAAATCTTAAGCAAGGTAGATTTACCAGCACCATTCTTACCCACCAAAGCGATTTTGTCCCTTGTGTTGACAAGAAAGCTTATTTCATCAAAAAGTGGCGATCCACCAAACTCAACCGTAAGTTGTTCTACAGATATCATTATAAATCCATGTTTATACAATGAATGCAGCCAATTTCTAACGATCTTGGCTGCATTGACATAGTAATGTTGTACTAATTAATTTTTACATTGTGAATTATCCCTATCAACGATCCTCCATAGGATGTATGTCAAACCTGAAGCCAAGAATGTTTCTACACTTATCAACACACCAATCCACCAATGTCTACCTATTATCCCTAATGCAACAAAAAGCATCGTAACAAGTAGCAACACATAAGTTACATGCTTATGTTTCAACCCAATTCTCAAAAGTAAATGGTGGATATGATTCTTATCTGGTCGAAATGGAGTTACACCCTTCTTTATTCTAGTCACAAAAACCCTTAGTGTATCAAACAAAGGAACTGAAAGTAAACACACAGCTACAGCAGGTGCAGCAGAAATAGCATACACCTTATCAAACACAGGGTTAATGTTCATCTGGCAAAACTGAAACACAAAAAGTGTAACTAAGAAACCAAGCAATAAAGAGCCAGAATCTCCCATAAATATCTTTCTTTTATTGCCGTAAACATTATAAATAAAAAACAGCAATAAA
>CAIUKZ010000526.1 GCA_903899865.1 uncultured Bacteroidales bacterium
TCATTTGGAGTTTTGAAAAAAGTCCTGACAACTAATAAGATAGCGATTAAGCATTTTCAAATGCTTAATTTGGGTTTATGCCAAGAACATTTTCAAATCTTCTTCCACACTGCCTATGGGTGCTATGCCAAAATTTTCGACCAATACTTTGGCTACATTCTCAGAAAGGAAGACAGGAAGTGTGGGTCCCAAATGAATGTTTTTCACACCCAAGTGAAGTAATGCAAGCAACACGATAACTGCTTTTTGTTCGTACCATGCTATGTTGTAAGTGATTGGCAAATCGTTGATGTCATTCAACTCAAACACTTCTTTCAGCTTGAGAGCTATCACTGCCAATGAATAACTATCGTTGCACTGACCTGCATCCAGCACACGAGGAATTCCACCGATATCACCTAACGGTAATTTGTTGTATCGGTATTTGGCACATCCTGCTGTAAGTATCACAGTGTCATTGGGTAACTGTTGAGCAAAATCGGTGTAATAGCTACGTTCTTTCATACGACCATCACAACCAGCCATCACAAAAAACCGACGAATGGCGCCTGATTTTACGGCATCAACCACTTTGTCTGCCAATGCAAACACCTGAGCATGAGCAAATCCACCAATTATCTCACCAGTTTCTATTTCTGTAGGTGCAGCTAGTTTCTTTGCTTGCTCTATGATGGATGAAAAATCTTTTGGATTTCCGTCCTTACCCTCCTCGATATGGATAAATCCGGGATAACCTGCAGCACCGGTGGTATAAATTCTATCGGTGTAAGTAGCTGATTTACGAGGTGGAACAATGCAGTTGGTGGTAAACAAAACAGGTCCATTAAAAGTTTCAAAATCAGTGACCTGACTCCACCAAGCTCCTCCATAATTTCCTACAAAATGACTGTACTTTTTGAATGCGGGGTAGTAATGTGCAGGAAGCATTTCGCTGTGCGTGTACACATCCACTCCTGTTCCTTCTGTTTGTCGGAGCAATTCTTCCATGTCCTTCAGGTCATGACCGCTGATGAGTATAGCAGGATTATTTCTGACACCGATATTTACTTTTGATATTTCTGGATTTCCATAAGCTGAAGTGTTAGCCTTATCCAAAACAGCCATCACACTTACACCATATTTGCCAGTTTCCAAAACTAAGGCTGTCAACTCATCAGCAGACAGTTGGTCATTGGTAGTTGCCACCAATGCACGTTGGATAAAAGCATACACCGATGGATCGTCAAATCCCAAATTCCAAGCGTGCTCCAAATAAGCCGCCATTCCTTTCAAACCATAAATAATCAGCTCGCGCAACGAACGAACATCCTCATTTTCAGTTGATAAGACACCTACTCTTTGTGCTACTTGCTCCATCTCTTGAACAGTAAGCGCTGTCCAAGTCAGCAAGTCGGTTTCTTGAACTTCCAAATTATGATTTTTGAGTAAAACCTTCAACTCCGATCTCAATTTCAGCCCTTTTCTGATTTGATCCACAAAACGAGTATCATCAAAATTGGCATTGGTGATGGTCATAAAAAGACTTTCTACAATAAATTTATTGGCCACAAGACTCTCCACTTCTACCAACCGTAATGCAGCAGTGAGGTGCGACAATCCTTTGACTTGATAAATCAGTAAATCCTGTAAGGCTGACACTTCTGGTGTCTTACCACACACTCCACTAATCTCACAACCGGTACCTTTTGATGCCTCTTGGCATTGATAACAAAACATGTTCATAAGCTTTTTTTTAATTATTAGTTTCGATATTTTTTGAATTTCACTACACCCACTCTTCTTTAATAATATTTCCTTGTACCCCCACAACCACTAGTTTCAACGGTATTTTGACTCCCGGTTCAGCCACTGCTTTCGCAGCTAATTGATACAATCCTCCACAACATGGCACTTCCATAATGATTACTGTAAGTGTATTGATATGAGATAGTTGAATCATGGTTTTTAGTTTTTCAACATACACTTCTTTGTTGGAGTCCAATTTTGGACAAGCAATGGCCAGCGTTTTACCAGCCAGGAATCGATTGTGAAAATCGGCATAGCTAAATGCCACACAGTCAGCAGCCAACACCACATCAGCTTTTTGAAAATAGGACGCTTGTGGATTCAGTAAGTGAAGTTGCACTGGCCACTGGCGAAGTTGGGATGCAGGAGATTCACTTGGAGCCATTTTAAAAGATGGAGTTGCTTTGGCGCTAGCCACCGTGGTAAATGTCCGTTCAGCACTTCCTGGGCATCCACCACCACAACCAGAGTTGGCATCAGTAGAAGGTGTATTGTGCACAGCCGCAAAATCCACTTGAATGCCTTGTTCCCTCAGATAACCAACGGCTTGTTTCAAATAGCCAGTTTCGCCATGTTCTTTGAGGTGTTTGAGGTGAGCCAAAATGGTGTTTTCACCTTTGGGAATCATGTTGATGATGGTCTTGATTTCATCATAGGGTTCGGCTTCACGTTCTATCAACTGGATGGCACCCACCGGACATTCGCCTATGCAAGCCCCTAGCCCATCGCAAAATAAATCGCTGATAATTCGGGCTTTACCGTCTATCATTTGAAGTGCTCCTTCGTGGCAACCCGTCACACAAGCACCACAACCATTGCATAGTGCTTCGTCTATTTCTATTATTGTTCGTTTCATATTATATTCTTAGCCCCCTAGCCTCCAAAGGGGGAATTCAGAGGAGTTGTTGTGAATAATTATAGACTTGTGTCTAAAAATAAATAGTTTATTTATATGAGTTTCATATTTGACTATTTAGTCCCCCTTCGGGGGATTTAGGGGGCTCTTTATCATAATTAACAACATCTTAAATTTTTCTACCGCTGTTAGTGCGTGTGGCACATTGGCTGGCATGATGATGGTTTCACCAGCAGTCAATAGATGAGGTATTTTATCTATAACAACTTCAGCAGTGCCATCAAGTATCTGAACTATGGCATCGAACGGTGCAGTATGTTCACTCAGCATTTCGCCTTTATCAAAAGCAAAAAGCGTGAGATTGCCTTTATCATTTCGTAGTATGATTTTACTCACCGTAGCTCCATCGGCA
>CAIUKZ010000527.1 GCA_903899865.1 uncultured Bacteroidales bacterium
ATGATGATGCAAGGGGGTCATTTTAAAAATCCGACGACCTTCACCATATTTTTTCTTCGTAAATTTAAAATATCCTACTTGCATGATGACTGATAAGTTTTCTACTAAAAACACACCACATAAAATCGGTATCAACAACTCCTTACGAATGATAATGGCAAAAACAGCGATTATCCCACCAATAGTCAAACTGCCTGTGTCGCCCATGAAAACTTGTGCTGGGAAAGCATTGTACCACAAAAATCCAATAGTTGCTCCAATAAATGCGCCTGCAAATACAAGTAATTCTCCTGTTCCAGGAAGGTACATGATGTTTAGATATCCAGCATAGTTGACGTTGCCCGACACATAAGCCAGTATCCCCAATGTGACACCCATGATGGCTGATGATCCTGTGGCGAGTCCATCTAGTCCATCTGTTAGATTTGCTCCGTTGGAAACGGCTGTTACGATGAAAATTACTACCAATACAAACAATATCCATCCGTAATTTTGTGCGTTTTCACCGAGCCATGCAAATGCGTCAGCATAATCCAAATTATTATTCTTTAGAAAAGGAATGGTGGATTTAGTTGATTTTACATCATGTTTTGCATACAATACATTTTCTACCCTTGCCTCTCCTTTCACTTCTTTATTTTCACGAATTACTACGTCAGAACTAAAGTACATAGTCAATCCTACAATCAATCCTAAACCAATTTGTCCGATTACTTTGAATCGGCCTTTAAGTCCTTCTTTGTTTTTTAAGAACACTTTGATGTAGTCATCTAAAAATCCAATCATACCCATCCATACTGTTGAAATTATCATCAGCAATAAATAGGTGTTTGTCAAATTTCCTAAGAGTATCGACGGGATAAGTATTGAGATGATAATGATGATTCCACCCATGGTAGGTGTGCCTTTTTTACTCATTTGCCCTTCCAGCCCTAAGTCGCGGATGGTCTCCCCAATTTGCTTTTTTTGCAAATAATCAATAATGCGCCTTCCAAATATGGTAGATAGCATTAAACTTAATATAAAGGCTAAGCCTGTACGAAAGGAGATGAAATTAAATAGACCGCCACCGGGGAAGTGAAAGTTCGTCTCCAAGTATTGAAATAGATGGTAAATCATAATGCCAAGTTTTGATTGTTTTTACAAATACTCATTTTTGTAATGTGATATATTTTTATTTTGTGTTTCTTTTTCTTTTTTGTGTTTTTTAGAAGCAACTCTTTAGTACTTCTCTGTCGTCAAAGTGATGTTTGACTCCATTAACTATCTGATAATCTTCATGTCCCTTGCCAGCAACTAGCACTACATCTCCTTCTTGTGCAAGTGTGCATGCAGTGCGAATAGCCTCCTTTCTGTCTGTTATAACTAAGCTGTTCGACTTTTGCGATGGGTCTAATCCAGCAAGCATGTCGTTCAGTATTTCTTGTGGGTCTTCATTTCTTGGATTGTCTGATGTGTAAATAGCTTTCCAGCTGCCATCTACAGCTTCTCGTGCCATCATTGGGCGTTTCCCTTTGTCTCTATTGCCACCACATCCTACTACAGTGATAAGTCTACCATTCCCCTGCATTATGTCATTGATGGTGCTGATAACATTGTTGAGGGCATCTGGAGTGTGTGCGTAATCTACAATTGCAGTATAACCATGTGGTGAATGCAGGGTTTCAAATCGACCAGATACTGATTTCAGATTGCTTATGATGCGTAGTACTTCCAATTCGTCCTGTTTGAGTAACATCGCTGCACCAAACACCGCCGACAGGTTACTTGCATTGAATCTCCCAATAAACGGCACATTAATTTCTCTGTCATTCATCTCCAGAAGCATTCCCTCAAAACCATGTTCGATGATTTTTGTTTTGAAATCAGCTAAGCTTCTCAGCGAGTAAGTAAACTTTGAGGCATTGGTGTTTTGCAACATGACCAACCCATTTTTGTCGTCAATATTGGTGAGCGCAAAAGCAGACTTGGGCAATTCATCGAAAAACTGTTTTTTTGCTTTCAAATAGTTTTCGAATGTCAGGTGATAATCAATATGGTCTCTGGTTATATTTGTAAATATTCCACCGTCAAATATCAACCCTGCTATGCGTCTTTGATCTACTGAGTGGGAACTTACTTCCATAAAGGCATATTCACATCCAGCATCTACCATTTGAGCGAGTAGCTCATTCAACGATAAAGCGTCGGGTGTGGTGTGTGTTGCTTCAATGGCTATGTCATTGATATAATTACAGACAGTGGACAGCAACCCTGCTTTGTACCCCAACTGTCTAAATAGTTGGTACAATAATGTAGCAACCGTGGTCTTGCCATTTGTTCCAGTGACTCCTATCAAGGTTAGATTACTTGATGGATAGTCATACCACGCACTTGCTAAGTGACCGAGAGCGTCGTTGCTATTAGTTACTTGAATGTAAACAATGCTTGGGCTAACGTAAGTTGGCAATTGTTCACACACTACTGCTGATGCACCACTTTCTAAAGCACTTTCTATGAATTGATGCCCATCTGTATTTGACCCCCTAGTAGCTACAAATATGTTTCCTTGAACCACCTTTCTGGAATCAAATTGAATGCCAGACACTAATGTATCAGTGTCACCTGTCAGTCTAATGTAAGGCAGATCGTTTATAAGAACCTCTAAGTTTTTTGACATCTTCTAAGTTTTTTTATTCAAGTATTATTCTTATTTCTTTCCCTTTTGTGCATCTACTTCCCGCCATAATTGATTGACTAACCACTTTGCCACGACCTGTCACTTGTGTGCGCAGTCCCATCTTTTCTAGAAGGAAAAGCGCGTCTTTGGCACCCATCCCATGAAGATTTGGCATTTTTTTGATTGACAATGATGTAGGTTGGATTTCGACTGTGTTGTCGTTTGGTTCTGCACTGATCCATTCTGCCGAAGTACCAGACAATGGAATGTTCAGTTGTTTGGTAACTGACAGTAGTGCATTGCCGTATCCTGCTTTTACGTATGGTTTCAAAGGTGTAGTTCTAAGCGAATCAATTTCTAATGATGGGGCTTTTCTGTCTGATCTGACAGCCATGACACGCTCTGCAATGTTTTTAAATACAGATCCACTCATGTGTCCACCAGAGGCATGACCTATACCTGGTTCGCGCATGACCACTACACAGGTGTACATAGGATTTTCGAAAGGAAAAAACCCACAAAAAGTAACTTGGTGTTTTGTAACTCCTGCTTTGTAGCCCCCTTTTCCTTGTGATATTTGGGCTGTACCCGATTTACCTGCTATTCTCACATAGTTTGATCGTACATTGGTGGCAGTTCCCATTTTGTCTTCTACCACTCCCAGTAGTGCCGATCTAACATCAGTCAAGGTAGTGGGTTTGCAAATAGCTGCATTGATAACTTCGGTTGAAAATTCTTTTACAACTAGTCCATTTTGACTGATTGATTTTACAAAATATGGACGTATTAGTTTTCCATCATTCGCA
>CAIUKZ010000528.1 GCA_903899865.1 uncultured Bacteroidales bacterium
TTGACTATAAATGTTTTGATTTCCATAATTTACTGGTTGATATTTACTTCGTGATATTTGCCTTCGCGATATTTACTGCGTGATATTAGCTTTGCGATATTTGCCTTCGGCGATATTGGTTGTTATTTACTGCGTGATATTTGCTGCGCGATACTTACTTCGTGATATTTATTGATATTAGCCTTCTGCGATATTACAATGGGACGTACACTCCTTTTTTGGTTAGGAAGAATTCTTCTTTAAAGAAATCGCTCAGGTTGTACAGTTCGGCTATGTTTTTATAGGGTAATATTTCGTGTTGAAGTTCTCCGCCTTTAAGACAAATTAAGCCATTGGGGAGTGCGTTTTTTTGCTCTTTCTTGATGTTTTTCTTCACCAGATTGACCAAATCACCCAGTGGCATCACAGCTCTACTGACTACAAAGTCATATTTTCCTTTTTCCTCCTGAACGCGTGAGTGCTTTAATGTGATGTTTTTCAATCCAATAGCATTGGATACTTCAGTGCCAACTTTAATTTTCTTTCCAATAGAATCTACCAATACAAACTGAACTTCTGGAAAAAGTATGGCAAGCGGCACACCAGGAAAACCACCTCCAGTGCCCACATCTAACACTGTAGAGCCAGGCTGAAACTTGATAATTTCTGCAATGGCCAATGAATGAAGCACATGGTGTTCGTAAAGGTTCTCAATATCTTTACGGGATATGACGTTGATCTTTGAGTTCCAGTCCAGATACAAGTCATAAAGTGCCTCAAATTGAGTTCTTTGACTAGTAGAAATGCCGGGAAAGTATTTTAAAATTAGTTCCATCTACTTTGGTTTAAATTCATAACACAAAAGTAGAGATAATTGAGGTATATTTAAACCTATGCTAAGATTTTTTTGTTATAACTACAAATGATTTACGAAACAACCAACTAAAATTAAAACGACGTATGAACGCACTAAGATTATTTTCGATGCTATTATTAGCAAGTACTTTAACTGTGGCAGCTCAGAAATATGAGATCAACACAGAAAAATCAGTTGTAAAATGGACTGGTAACAAAATTGGAGGTTCTCACAATGGACTGGTGAAAGTGAAAAGTGGCTATTTTGAAGTAAAAAAGAACAACATCGTGGGAGGTAATGTGCTTATAGACATGACTACGATTACCAACTCGGATCTTAAGGATGAAACTTACAATAAGAAACTTGTTGGACATTTAAAATCAGAGGATTTCTTCGGCGTTGAGAAATTCCCAACTGCCACTTTTCAAATCACCAAGGCAAGCAAATTTGCCAACGGAAAGGCTACCCTCACAGGAAGCATCACCATTAAAGGAAAAACAGAGAATATTACGGTTGACATTGTCAAGAAGGGAGATGGATATGCCACACAGTTGAAGGTAGATAGGTCAAAGTTTGATGTAAGGTATGGCTCCAAATCATTTTTTGATAACCTTGGAGATAAGGTTATTGATGATATTTTTATCCTTGATATTCAGATAGTTTTTAAAGAATAGTATTGTATTTTCAGCTCTTTGATTGCTGAAAGTCAACTCATTGCAATTCATTTTTATTTACCCATATCAGTAAAAGTCTGATATGGGTTTTTTGTTTTTTTAGTTCAGTGTCAAAA
>CAIUKZ010000529.1 GCA_903899865.1 uncultured Bacteroidales bacterium
GTGAATGAAAATAACCAAGAAATATTTTCTATTGTTACAGCTTTAAATAATAGACTAGATAATCTTAAAAGTAAAAGAAAAATATTAGAAAATAAAATAGATGATTTAATATTTGCAAACTCAAATTCAGATGGATATTTTTATTCTTATTTAGAAGGTTTTTCTAACTTAGATACAATTGATATGGATATGACGTCTGCATATATCGATACACTATATGGCAATGTTAGTATACCTAAAATAACCAACAGTATTTCTAATGCGCTCACAACAAGTACCATAACGTCCTCAAATGCGACGTATAGTATTATGTCAAATAATCAACCCGTAGTCAATAACGTCGATGTTCAAGATTTTGAATCTGTTTTTGATGGACTTAATGATACATACTGGTCTTATACTCATAACTCCCCAGAACCATCAGTGGTCGTGATGACATTAAATATACCAATTAATACTTCGTATAATCTGTCTAAAATTAGCGGATCATTATTGACATCAGCACCATGCGCGATCTATGTAACGGCAACGCCGACGGACATAAATAAGCCAGAGCAAATGAGATCACAAACCTCAAAAACAGATTATAATAGATTCTCTTTTACTATCCCAGCTGATTTTTATAGTAAAATAATGATAATTATTTACAAAACTGAACCAGATCAAATAGAAAATAATTCAATAAATCCCTATACATATAAATTCGGGATTAGAGAGTTAGTAATAAATGCAGACTACTATGATAAATCAGCAGTAATAGTTTCTGCTCCAATTTCAGTTCCAGTTTCAGACAATAATAAATTGACAATCAATTCAGTTTCAATTGAAACGAAAGATCAAATATTGTCTGGAACAGATATAAAATATTACGTTGCAGCCGATAGCACAAGTGCTAAACAAATTGCTGAGTTCAATTGGATACCTATTGAACCAACTTCATCGACTAACGCCACTGCACAAAAAATTGTCAACCTTAGTGGTTCAAGTGTACAATCAAGATACATAGGTGTTCCGGGTGAGGATTCAAGCTCTATTCCAATTAATCCTAATCCAGAAAATGTTAATGAGGCTAATCCAACAATTCTGCCTGGTACCGATAAAGAAGTGTACCGCATTGAGGCCGTCAATGCTAGCGATCAATTTATAGATCCATATATTTTAGCTGATTTAAATTGCTATAAGCACTATCATATAACGCCTGGAAATTCAAATGTAGAATATTATAAATCTTTAAATATTTGGACAGAAAAAATAGCCATTAATGATGATGTTAATGAATTAAATACAGATATTGTAAAAGACCAAATTAGCAATATAGCACCAGGGATATATGGTGTTAGAGTTGGTTTAATGGAAACAAAATTATTAACGACTAAAGAATATAAAGTATCTCACAAAGTTACAAAAAGTAGAGATGATTTTAATTTAGCAATATATTTAAATGGTACTCTGATAGCTGACCTGCCGTCCGGTGTAATTTCTTCTACTATTGAATGGAACTTTATTACTGGAATTAATAATATAGTTGTCACTTATGATAAGAATTTTTCCGGACTTATTAA
>CAIUKZ010000530.1 GCA_903899865.1 uncultured Bacteroidales bacterium
ACATGATATTGCTCTGGAATACACAAATTGAAGTTTTACGTAGAAAAATGGGAATGTAACTAAGCATTCAAACCCACCAAAATCTACTGTAATATTTATAATCAAATGACCATTTCTACTCACTGAATGGTCATTTTTCATTTAACAATCTCTAAATGAGTAGATTTACACCCACCATAATTCTTTGAATTTGAATTTGATAATTGAGGATTTTGGTGTAATTTTGTGCTACAAAAAACGAATGAATGCTTGGCCTAAAAAAGATTGACGCTTACCTTTTAAAACGTTTCCTTACATTATTTGTAATGACGTTTCTAATCTGTATTTTCATCCTCCTGATGCAATTCCTGTGGAAACATTTTGCAGAGTTAATTGGAAAAGGAATAGGCATTGAAGTGCTTGCAGAATTTTTCATTTATGCTGTGGCTTCATTAGTTCCATTAGCACTACCCCTGGCTATATTACTTGCTTCATTGATGACATTTGGCAATTTGGGAGAAAACTTCGAACTTATCGCAATGAAATCAGCAGGTATTTCGCTTTTTCGTATCATGCGCCCACTCATCATTTTCATTTCATTCATCTGTATTGGAGCGTTTTACTTTTCCAACAACATACTACCTGTATCTCAAAAAAAACTGTGGACCCTCATTCTTTCTTTAAGACAAAAATCACCCGAATTTAAAATTCCTGTTGGTGAGTTTTACAATGGGATCGGTACTGGAGTAAGCTTATACGTAAGAGAAAAGGACGATAAAGTTCTAAAGAAATTAATGATATATGATTACTCCAAAGGATTTGAGAATGCCACAGTAATGACGGCCGACTCAGGTAGAATCCTTTTCACTGCCGATGACAAATACCTTAAACTGGTATTGTATGAGGGTGAAAGTTTCGAAAATCTCAAAGACCAAAGCATCAGTGGCTCCCCTAGCAGCATACCCTATCGAAGAGAAAATTTCAAAATGAAAGAATTCTTATTTGATTTTAATAATCAATTTAATAGGTTCGATGACAGTTTTCTTCAAGACCAAAATTTAAGTAAAAATTTAGTGCAATTGACAGCTTCTATCGACTCGGTAAACAAAGAAGTGTACAAGCGAGGTCAGGACCAGGGCAAGGAAATGCTACGTGCTCACTTTTTTTGCAAAGAAAGCACAGCCCCAGTAATACCAGACTCGCAAACAGTATTAAAAAACCCCAATATTGATGCAGACTCATTATTTCTTTCCTTGACACAACGTGACATGGAAGTAGCAGCATCCTATTCTATTGATAGGACTAAAACGATGAAAGACATGATTATATACAACAAAACAATGATGGATGAGCCGATAAAATATGTAATTCGGCATGAAATAGAGAGACATCGCAAATTCACTCTTTCTTTTGCTTGTCTCATTTTCTTTTTCATTGGCGCACCGCTGGGAGCCATCATCAGAAAGGGTGGACTAGGAATGCCTGTGGTAATATCCGTGGTGATGTTTATATTCTATTATATCATTGACAATACGGGTTACAAAATGGCTCGCGAGGCTGTCTGGACCACTTTTGAAGGAATGTGGTTGAGTTCTTCGGTCTTGTTACCGATTGGAATATTTATAACCTACAAAGCTGCTACTGACGCCACACTTTTTGAAGCAGAACATTACCTGAAGATTTGGGGTTATATGAAAAATAAATTCAAACAATTTTCAAAAACGAAAATTGCAAACACATAACATAATTATAAATATGGGAGCTTTAATTCATAATATTGAAGATGCAATACAAGATATCAAAGATGGTAAGTTTGTGATTGTAACTGACGATGAGGACAGGGAAAATGAAGGTGATTTTATCTGTGCTGCAGAAAAAATCACACCAGAGATGGTCAATTTTATGATTACTCATGGCAGAGGGGTAGTTTGCGCAGCACTGACAGAGGAACGTTGCGAAGAGCTTGATTTAGAAATGCAGGTTGACAACAACACGTCAATTCATTCCACACCTTTTACAGTGAGTGTGGACAAACTGGAAGGCTGTACCACTGGAGTTTCAACCGCCGATAGAGCTGCCACATTTCAAGCTCTAGCCGACCCTACTTCCACCCCCGAAACATTTGGCAGACCAGGACATATTTTTCCTTTACGCGCTTGTACTAAAGGAGTTTTGCGAAGAGCTGGGCACACCGAAGCTGCAGTGGACTTAGCTAGACTTGCAGGATTGAATCCTGCAGGAGCATTGATAGAAATAATGAACGAAGATGGCACCATGGCACGCTTTCCTGAACTGGTAGAAATTGGGAAAAAGTTCAACCTAAAACTAATTACCATTAAAGACCTGATAGCTTATCGACTAAAAAGTGAATCATTGGTAGAAAAAGGTGTCAAAGTGGATATGCCAACAGCTTATGGACATTTCAAATTGATACCATTCAGACAGTTATCAAATGACAAAGAACACGTAGCACTTATAAAAGGAGAATGGGAAGCGGACGAACCAATATTGGTGAGAGTACATTCATCGTGTGTGACTGGTGATATTTTTGGATCAATGCGCTGTGAATGTGGTGAGCAACTGCATAAAGCCATGGAACTCATCGAAAAGGAAGGTAAAGGTGTAATAGTATATATGAACCAAGAAGGTAGAGGCATTGGTCTGATGAATAAGATTAAAGCTTACAAACTTCAAGAAGAAGGATTGGACACTGTGGATGCCAACTTACATCTAGGTTTCAACGCCGATGAGCGTGACTATGGCGTGGGAGCACAAATCCTTCGTGAAGTGGGCGTTACCAAAATAAAACTCATGAGCAACAACCCAGTAAAACGCATTGGACTAGAGGCTTATGGTCTTTCAATTGTAAGTAATGTAGCCATAGAAGTGAATACAAACAAGTACAATGCGTTCTATATGCAAACAAAGAAAGACAGAATGGGACATAATCTGAAATTTGACAAAGGCGACAGAATTTAAGAATTTATCACATTTGGTACAATAATTAAAGAAAATAACATATTTTTGTGCAAGCAAAGAAAAATGAGGACATTAAGTGACAAAAATGCTTTCTCATCTAAGAAAATCAGTGGACGAGTAAACGAGTTAACAAGTAAACCAATAAACTTTATAAACTCAATGAACTTTATGAACCGATAAACCGATGAACCAATGAACCGATGAACCTAAAAAACTGATGAACCAACAAACCGATATATTTAAACTACAGTAACACCCACAAATTCAACTTAACTGCAAATGAGCCCACTTGATTTAAACAAGGACTTGGAAATGGAAACGCCCATCACCGAAAGCACTGTAATTGCCGATTCAAAATCTGCATCTGATTCTCAATTATCAGAGGATGTGAAAACAGCTAATACAGAATACAACAGCCTCAGTATGTCTGAATTGACTGAAGTGCTGAAACTCATCGTTGTTAAAGATGTTGATGTAGTTAAAGATGAAGTAGAAACGATCAAACAAATCTTTTACAAGAAGAGAAAAAATGAAATAGAGGATTTAAAAAAACTACACATACAGCAAGGTGGAGATGAGGAAAGTTTCACTCCTGAAAAAAGCCAAATCGAGGAAACTTTCAAAGCTATTCTCTTGGAGTTTAAATCTAAGAAAGCAACACTTTCTGCACAAATAGAAAAAGAGAAGGAAAAGAACCTTCAAGAAAAGCAAGCTATCCTCGTGGCTATGAAGAACATGGTGGATAGCGATAGCGGTGATGCATCAACCCATATAAAAGAATTCAAAGCACTGCAAGACAAATGGCGTACCATCGGTCAAATTCCTCAAACTGCTGTAAATGAGCTATGGAAGCAATACAACCTGTATCAAGAATCTTTTTGGGATCTCATTAAGATTAACAATGAAATGAGGGAGTATGATTTCAAGAAGAATCTAGAAGCAAAAACTCTAATATGCGAAGCTGCCGAGAAACTCAGCAATGAATTAGACGTAATTGTTGCATTTCAACGGCTACAAAAGCTACATGAAGAATGGCATGACTTAGGACCTGTGAACAGGGAATTAAGAGAACAAATATGGTTGAGATTTAAAGAAGCAACTGCCGTAATCAATAAAAAGCACCAAGGCTTTTATGATGCACAACGCAAAGAGGAAGAAGACAATCTTGAACTAAAAAATGCATTGTGTGAAAAAATTGAACAGTATGATTACAGTGCATGTACCAACTATAAAGCTTGGGATGAGGCCACTAAAATAATGTTGGAGTGGCAAGCTGAATGGAAGACAATAGGATTTGCACCTAGAAAAACAAACCAACGCATATTCGAAAGGTATCGTAAAGCATGTGATGCATTTTTTGTGGCTAAAAGTGAATTTTACAAACAATCAAAGAATGAACTAAACGCTAATGCTGAACATAAAAAAGCTTTGTGTGAGCAAGCCATAGCACTCAAAGACAGTACCGATTGGAAAGCTACAGCAGACAAACTGGCGGAACTCCAAAAGGAGTGGAAAACGATAGGGCCTGTTTCCAAAAAACTTTCGGATGAACTTTGGGCCACATTTATTGGAGCTTGTGACCATTTTTTCCAAGAAAAAAATAAAAACACTAGCAATCACAAAAGTATAGAGCACGAGAATCTTGCAAAAAAACAGGAATTGATAGCTAAAGTGAAAGCTTTCGTGAAGTCAGATAACCATCAAGACTCTGTTCAAGCTCTGAAAGATATGATGAACGAGTGGAATACAATAGGACATGTTCCGTTTAAGGAGAAAGATAAAATATATCATGAATTTAAAGCATCGATAGACCTGCAATTTGAAGCAATAAATGGAAGTGCGGAAAGAAAACGCACAAATAGCTCTTCTAAAGGAAATTACAAAGAGGGTGGCAAAAAAGAACATAGACCATCTAGTGAAAGAGATAAATTGTACAAATCGTACGAGCATCTAAAATCTGAAATTGCAACCTATGAAAACAATATTGGATTTTTCACTTCATCTTCCAAAAAAGGAGGAGGACTGATCAAAGAAATGCAAGACAAAATTGATGCTTTAAAAGCAGAATGCAAAAAAATAGAATTGCAAATCATTGAACTCGACGAACAGAGAGAAAAATAGAAAAAGGCTATTGAAAAATAGCCTTGATAAGTAATACCGTTTGCACAAACAATATAGTCCAATTTCGACTTCGTCTCATTGATTCTTTTTGTTTGAAGCAACGGCATTAACAACAGTAAACATAAAAATGACTTTGGGTCATTTTATATGTACAGTTGGTATTATTGGATTTACGCATTTTCTGAAGCGTAATTTCGTTATAAACGGACAAAACTCAAACCATGCCACATGATTTGAGTTTTGTCCGTTTATTCTAGCGATTTGTTCATTTGTCCTTAATACATCGTACCGAAAACCCTAATTTGCAAATCCCACCACTCTTCACTATCGAACTACTGCTACTACTTAAACTATATCCCCAAGCGTTGTTGACATCCAAATCCGTGGCTGACCAATACACTGCAGCATCAGACAAGCTCCAATACATTGGTGTCTGTCCTCCACGCAATCCAGCTGGTTTAGCATTAAAACCTGTTGAGTTATTGACCGATGGATTGTTGCCCACAGTGAATATGGAAGAGGGAGAATCTTTCCAATTTTGTTGACTTGCGATGGATTTAGCACCATTGATAGAATTGAGAAAATGTGTGTCAACATAAGCAACCAATGTATCCCACTCTGTTTCGGTAGGTACATGCCATCCTTGTGGCGCAATCATTCTACTATCATTTACAGCATACCAATTATAAAGTCTACCATATTTTGAAATTGTATCCGTATTCGTTGAATTATTGAAAGTACACATTCCACCAGCTGAAAGTGTTGACCAAACGGAATTATCAGAAGCTAAGGTTATAGGATCACCATTTCTATACTTTGTCACTCTTAGGTTTTCTGCAACCCACGTTTGAGTTCCAATTGTCACTACCGGATAATGATTGCCATCAATATCCGTACAATCGATAAAATTAAAGTTGGTGGTTTTGCTCACTGTAGGAACATCAGACAAAATAGAACACAAATATCCACCTGAAAAGGCTTTATAAAGTAACACTTCACCTTCAGCGTAATCCATATTTGTCACTAGTATTTCTGATAAAACCTTAGATACTTTGGTTATGGGCTGTTGCAACTCAGGCTCAATATTTAAGAATGTGATGGAAGAAGTACACAAATCACTCCCATTAGAAATCAATTGCGTGGTGTAACTATATCCTTCACCTGCAATACTTAAAATATATTTCCCCTGAGGCAAGGTTAATTGCAAGCTATTATTACCTTGTAGAAGGTACTGAGAAGAACACGCTACCAATCTACCATCTAGTGCATACACACACACCGATACAGATCCTGTTGCTTGGGCATTAAAACTGACTTTAGTCAATGACTGAAATGGATTAGGTGATACGGTCACATTATTGGCTAAAGTCTTATCATTCACGGCAGATGCTCCATCCGTAAGAGAAAGAATATACCCAGTTGGAACTGTTACTTTGGTGCCCCTAGACAGATTATGTACAATAACGCTGTCAACTTTAGAACTGGCACCTGTACCCGAAAAAAGAATGGAGTATCTTAATGCCAAGAGACTATTCTGACAAACGAAAAGGAAGAGCATGGTTAAAAAAGGGAAGAAAAATCTCTTTGTTTGCATAATAATTTCAATTAAGGTTAGATTACAAAATCAATACTTGCAAATATATCCAAAAATACTACAAATTGGGTATCATACATCAAAAAGAAATTGAATAAAGCAATTATTAATGTACAAACTTGGATTAATGATAGTTAACTCATAAAAAAACAGGCACCAATTAATCAAATAATTGATGCCTGTGAGATATTCAAAAAAGCAATTTCCTTATAAAAATCACTCAAACATATTTCTAAAATGAGAGAAGAAGCTTTTCGAAGCGCTTAGACTGGGTTTTACATTGTCGGACTTAGCTAGTTTCTCTATCGCAATTTTTTCTTCCTTATTAAGATTTTCAGGAATATAGACGCCAATATTGACAAGTAAATCACCGTTACCATAATTATTTACACTTGGAAGACCTTTACCTCGTAAGCGAAGCACTTTACCCGGTTGCGTGCCTGGAGTAATGGTTACTTTCACTTTACCATCCACAGTAGGCACTTCTACAGAGCCACCCAAAATTGCCATTGGGAAATCAAGTAACAAATTATATATCAAGTCATTATCATCCCTTATTAGTTCTGGATGCGACTCTTCTTCCACCAGAATTAGCAAATCACCATTCACTCCTCCCCTACGGGCGGCATTACCTTTGCCACTCATGGACAGTTGCATGCCTTCCATCACACCGGCAGGTATGTTGATGGTAATCACTTCGTCCTCTCTAACAATACCTTCTCCTGAACAGTGACTACATTTATCTTTTATGATTTTTCCATCACCACCACATGTAGGGCATTCGACAGCAGTTTGCATTTGTCCGAGGAAAGTGTTTTGTACACGATTGACACGTCCCTGACCATTACAAGTGGTACAAGTGGTGGATGAAGCACCATTGGCAGCACCTGTAGAATTACAGTGCGAGCAAGCCACATACTTCTTAACTTTAATTTTTTTCTCTACACCGGCGGCTATTTCTGCTAAATTCAATTTTACTTTAACACGTAAATCAGAACCTTTTCTCACACGCTGTCCACCGCCACGCTGTCCTCCAAAACCACTAAATCCTCCACCAAAATGTCCACCGAATATATCTCCAAAATGCGAGAAGATATCATCCATATTCATACTTCCACCACCAAATCCACCAGCACCTCCACCTAAACCAGCATGACCATATTGATCATAACGCTGACGCTTATTTTGGTCACTTAATACCTCATAAGCTTCTGCGGCTTCTTTAAACTTTTCTTCCGAAACCTTATCACCAGGATTCTTATCTGGGTGAAATTCAATGGCTTTCTTTCTGTATGCTTTTTTTATTTCATCTGCGGAAGCCGATTTTGACACCCCTAGAATTTCGTAATAATCTCTTTTGGACATTTTTGTTTATTTTTCAAATAATTTCTAACTAATATCTGCCATTAAAATCTAAAGGCTCCTTAACGTTCAGTGTGGGTATTCATAAAAAATCACAATAGAACACTTAGTTGAAAACCTCATCAGAATTTTAGTTACAAGACAATTCTTTACGAGCACATAGAAATAAAACTGCGTTTTATTTTCTTATCAATCAAGCAACTTTGCCGAAAGGCAAACTATGTGTCCTTTCTTTTTTCTCAATTGATAGCTTTGATGTGCGCTATGTGGATTAAATTATTCTTTTGTGCCTTTTGTGGTTTAATTTCCTCTTATGGTTTTTACCCACCAAATTCGTTATCCGAACCAATGAAAATCCCTAATTTACTCCCCTACCACCACTTTGGAAAAACGAATCACTTTTTCATGCAAGGTATAACCTTTGGAAACACAATCAATTATTTTGCCTTTCAACTCTTCACTTGGAGCTGGAAATGTAGTGATAGCCTCGTGGTATTCTGTATCAAAGTTTTCATTCTCGGTTGGAATTGCCTTTACTCCTTTTTGTGCCAAATAGGAACAAAACTTCGAATATATCAGCTCCACACCGTCTTTGACAGCCTGTACATCTTCTGAAGACTCCATGGCTTTAAGACCACGCTCAAAATCATCAACCAATGGCAACATATCTACCAACACACTTTCACCTGCTGTTTTTATAAGATCTGCACGTTCTTTTAATGTGCGTTTGCGATAGTTGTCAAACTCTGCCATCAACCGTAGATTCTTGTCGTTCAGTTCGGCACACTTTAGCGTCATCTGTTCCAGTTCATCCACAGGCGCATCAAGTTCTTCTGCCACAGGAGCCTCCACTTGATTTTCATCTTGGCTTTCATTTACTAATGTTTCAGCACTTTCATTTACTAGCGTTTCTTCCACTATTTCTTTTTCTACCTTTTCTTTCTTCATAATCAAACTTTTTTTAGCCTTATACTTCTTTAAAACATGTATTGAAGGCAGGAAAATATAAAATTGCAAACAATACTGACAAAAATTCTGCCAAAACACCGCACACACTGATTTGGCAGTGCGTGTGTGGCAGAATGGCAGAATAGTATTATTTACCGCAACTATTTAGGACAAAATGTACTATTTTCGTTGGAGCCATTTCACGAAATGCGATGGATTTTGGTCAAAGGTATAAGCTTTATTCAAAGGTTTTCCTTCATTATCAAGCATCACATAAAACGGCTGTGCATTGGCTCCAAACTTGAATCGCTGCAAATAACTCCATTTGTCGCCCACGGTTTTGATAGTAGTTGTCTTTCCATTTTCATTGACCGTATAGGGAGTGGACAAAGGTGCCTTATCATCTACAAACAGTGAAATCAAAACAAACTTTTTGCTTAACATTTCATGCACTACAGGATCAGTCCACACAGCGGCTTCCATTTTTCTGCAATTCACACACCCAAACCCCGAAAAGTCAACTACCACAGGCAACTTTTGTGCTGCTGCATATTCCATTCCTTTGTCATAGTCTGTAAAAGTGGTTTGAGCTTCATCCGACGATAGGTTGAAGTCTTGTGTGTTCATCGGCGGAGCAAATGCGCTTATTGCTTTTAAGGGGGCACCCCACAGTCCAGGCACCATATATACTGCAAATGAAAAGGAAGCAATAGCTATAAACAACTGAAATACAGGCGTATGCTTTATGTGATCATCATGTTTAAAACGCAACTTTCCGAGCAGATAAAAACCAAGCAAAGCGAATATAACAATCCAAATGGAAATAAAGACCTCTCTATCCAGTAGGTGCCAACCATAAGCCAAATCTGCAACAGATAAGAACTTAAAGGCCAGTGCCAATTCCAGAAATGCTAATACTACTTTGACAGTATTCAACCATCCACCAGAACGAGGCAATGATTTCAGCCAAGATGGGAAAAGAGCAAAAAGACTAAAAGGAATGGCCAATGCAGTTGAAAATCCAAACATACCTACAATAGGTGCAAACAAAGAGCCATGACATGCAACTTCAACCAATAGCGTACCAATAATCGGACCTGTGCAAGAAAACGAAACCAATGCTAATGTAAAGGCCATAAATAAAATACTGACAAAGCCTGCAGTAGAATCGGCTTTTGAGTCTATCTTATTGGTCCATGATGAAGGAAGTGTTATTTCAAATGCTCCGAAAAAGGACACTGCAAAAAGAACTAACAAAGCAAAAAACACTAGATTAAACACAGCACTAGTAGAAAGACTGTTGAGCGCACTAGCACCAAAAAGCACAGTGATAATAATACCTAAAAGCACATAAATGAGTATGATAGATACTCCATACAGGATAGCATCACGTCTGCCTTTGGATTTATTGTCTGACCGCTTCAAAAAAAAGCTAACCGTCATAGGAATAATAGGCCACACACATGGAGTGAACAGTGCCAAAAGACCACCAAAAAATCCAGCTAGAAAGATAAACAAAAACGAGGAATGGTCTTCATTAGCAGTAGAACCAAGGCTTTGCAATTCTTTGACTACAGGTTTCCAATAATCAGTTTTCTCGGTTTTTGCGGGTGTTTTTGTTACTGATAATGAACTGTCAATCTGTGCTGCAGGAAGATTTTTGCTACCAAACGAGAATGGTTCCTGTTGTGGTGGTAAGCAATTCATATCATTGCATGCCATGTACTCCACATATCCTGAAATTTTCACTTTAGCCGGATCATCAAACTTAAACTTTTGGATAAAAACAGCCTCATTCACATACCAGCTAAGCTCCATGCCAAAGTTGGCATCATAGGATTTCTCAAGTTTCGATGGCGCAGATATTCCACCTAGTTTTTTAACATTAGATAATTTATCAAATACAATAGCAGTAGCCTTAGGACCATCTTTGGGGATGTTCAATCCATAAAGATGCCAGCCCTCATCTATTTTGGCTTTCAGCCTAACTTCTCCGCTAG
>CAIUKZ010000531.1 GCA_903899865.1 uncultured Bacteroidales bacterium
GAAAGAACTTTTTTAGTCAATGAATTTCCTCATTTGAAAGAAACCATTGAACTATTCACACATTAATAACCTGGTCTAACTCACGCTACGACCATCAATTTTACATGAAGAAAATACTAATAACTGGCGCAACCGGCAACATTGGAATGGATGTTATCAAACATTTATTCATGCAAAAAACTGAACATCAAATAATTGCCGGCGTGAGAAATATCGAAAAAGCTAAACAGCTATTTAAAAACTACCCAAATCTGAACTATACACATTTCGATTTCGATGATCAGAATAGTTTCCAACAATCATTACACAACATTGACACAGTTTTTTTACTACGCCCACCTCATATTGACAATACCGACATCTATTTCAAACCATTAATACTGGAAATGAAAAGCAAAGGTATTCGTAATGTGATATTCCTTTCGGTTCAAGGCGCTGAAAAAAGCAAGATTATTCCACATAATCGAATTGAAAAATTGATTGTCGAGCATCAACTCAACTACGTTTTCCTACGCCCAAGCTATTTTATGCAAAATCTCACTACTACTCTGTGGGAAGAGATACATAATAATCGATTAATATCACTACCAGCAGGTAATGCACTTTTTAATTGGATTGATATTGACAATATTGCCGAAGTTGCAGCTATTGTGCTAAACCAACCAGTACAATATCAAAACCGTGCCATTGAACTGACAGGACACGAAAACTTAAATTTCAAAGAGGTGGTATCCATCATAAACCAACAAACTACCAACAAAATCAGCTACCAAAACCTTTCTCCATTCAAATTCTACTCACTAAAAGCCAAAGAAGGAATGGATAAAACAATGATACTAGTAATGATAATGTTACATTTCTTACCTCGATTTCAAAAGCCACCAGTCATCTCAGATGAGTACGAAAGAATTACTGGGAAAAAGCCAACAACTATTTCACAATTTGTAAGTCGAGAAATAAACAAATTGGATTAAAGTCCTTATTTGTATAATCTATGCTCTGAACATTTCATTCTCTGGCTGTGTTTTTTGTTTAAGTATTAACACCAACATTAATTAAAACATCAAGACACATGGAATTACACATCAATTATTTGGCAATTCTAATTGCTGTTATAGCAAACTTTGTACTCGGTTTTGTATGGTACACACCTCTATTCGGTAAAGCATGGGGAAAAGAGATGGGCTATGACCCTGACATGCAACCAGAAAAATCTGAAATGATGAAAGGGATGGTGTTTATGGTTATAGGAAATATTCTTTTTGCTTGGGTACTAGCACACAACATTGCCGCTTGGAGCTTTGTTCCTGGCATGGAAAAAATGAGCAATGTAAGCCAAGCTATCACCACAGCTATTTTCACGTGGCTTGGATTTTATGTGCCTGGAGAACTCGGAGCTACGGTTTGGCAAAAAAACTCGTGGAAATTATTTGCTATTAACACCGGCTACCAGTTAGCTTCATTGTTGGTAGTAGCTTCTATTATAGTGTTTTGGAATTAATTCACTCTATTTTCAACCAACAAAAGCAATCAGACCCACCAATTAACAATTATTAATCATGAAAAAGTCAAAACTGCAAATAAATATTAAATAATCAATACCACTTACAAATATTTGTATTTATAAAACTGAAATTTTTATATTTGCAAACGACAATTAATGTGGACAAACAAAGTATTAATCACACAATAAATCCACTATTTGTAAGTTATTTATTCATTCAAAGCAATAAGAAGGGTTGCGAATGAAATAAATCTAGAAGCAAATTCCAAGTCGATAATCAGCACATTTACGATTAGTAATTTCGCTTAAATATCACAAAAACTGATTCAAACAAACAATTATCAGAAATCGTTGTAGCATGGAAAATCAAATAACACTAAGTACTATTGAGACTAAAATTGGGGAATCATTTGTAATTGATCTTAATTCTGATCCATCAAATGGTTATTCATGGAAGATTGAACAGTTGGATCAGTCGCTCATCAAGTTCATCAAAGAAGATTTCACACCCTGTGCTCAAGAGCTTGGCTCAGACATGATACAATCCCTTCACTTCATGTCCATTATGAAGGGCACTTCGTTCATTGAACTATCCTATGAGCAAACGTGGGACAGCAATGACACCCATATACGAGCATTTAAGATTGAAATACACTAAAAAAACGGGGCTAGTTTAATTGTACCAACAGAAATAAGAGCTGACTTCCGTGATTCGTGCGTTGTAATATAAAAACTTCGAATGATTATTTCGTGTTATGTGAGCTGAACGCACATTACAGCTAAAAAAAATCACTACGAAATATACACTTCAAGCAGTCGACATTCACTTTCAGGATAGAAACTCAATTCATCAATACATGCTGGTATTAACACAGTCTCCCCTTTACTTACAATGAGTTTCTCACCATTATAATCAATCAAAAAACCGCCATCCACACACATATAGACCACAAAAGATGGAATGGATGTATAATGCCTTGTCAGTGGCTGATCAAACACCATTAAATTGGTTGTAAAAAAATCAGATTGCACCAATGGTGTCACTTGATTCATCAATGCTGAATAGGGTACCTTGGATTGAACTACCACCTCATACTTAATCACATCCAGCGCCAAATCGGTGTGCAACTCACGCTCTACACCATTTTCATCTTTTCTATTATAATCAAAAATTCGATAAGTCAAATCACTGGTCTGCTGTATTTCTGCAAGCACAATCCCCTTACCTATGGCATGAACTGTTCCTGCCGGAATGTAAATCACATCTCCTTTCTCAACATTAACTCTTCTAAGCAAACCATCAACCGTCCCAGCCTCTAAACATCTAAGATACTCATCTTGAGAACATTCCTTATTGAAACCCAAAGTGAGTTGTGCATTCTCTTCGGATTCCAACACATACCACATCTCAGTTTTCCCAAACTGACCGTGTCTTTCGTATGCCACTTCATCATTTGGATGTACTTGAATAGATAGTGTGTCATTGGCGTCTATCAACTTAAACAATAGCGGAAACTGAACTCCAAATTGATCAAACACCTCATCGCCAACCAGCTCACCCATATAAACCTCAATCAGCTCCTCGAGTGTATTGCCTGCCAAAAAACCGTTTACAACTATGGATGGATCACTTTCGAGTCCTGACAATTCATAGCTTTCTCCTAAAAACAAGGAGGTGGAAGCCTTGCTGAATAAGGAATTCAACTTGGTTCCACCCCATATTTTATCTTTCAGTATTGGCTCAAACTTCAATGGATACAACATCAATAATTTAAAATTAATAATTAACAATTAATCAGGCAGTTACTGGCATTTAATTTCAAACACCATAGAATTGACACAGATAGAAAACTAAAAACTGAACAATAATTCTCCACCCAATCAAACAGGAAATGGATTCTGAAGTTTAGTCAATTTTAGATCGTTGAGCATAATTCTGCTCCCAAGCCCAAGCGCTACGAAGCGTTTCTTCCACAGTTTCGGTGGCTTTCCATCCCAACTCATTATTAGCAAATGAAGGTTCAGCCCACACTTTTTCAATATCACCCTCTCTACGAGCTACCAATTTATATGGAATTTTCACCCCATTCACTTGCTCGAAAGTTCTAATAATCTCCAACACTGACAATCCACGACCTGTGCCCAAATTAAACGTTTCGACAGATGATTTGGTTCGATTATCTAACATTCTTTGCACTGCAATGACGTGCGCTTTAGCCAAATCAACCACATGAATATAATCGCGTATGCACGAACCATCTGGCGTATTATAATCATCACCAAACACTTGCAACTCCTTGCGCAATCCAATAGCAGTTTGGGTAACAAAAGGAAGTAGGTTGTTAGGCACTCCGTTAGGCAACTCACCTATTTCGGCTGACGCATGAGCACCTATGGGGTTAAAGTAACGAAGAATAATACTTTTTGTAGATGCATTAGAATGAATTGTATCACGAATAATCTCCTCACCTATTTGTTTGGTATTGCCATAGGGCGACAATGCTGGTTTAATAGGAGCATCCTCTGTCACTGGAAGCACATCTGGCTGACCGTAAACGGTGCATGAGGATGAAAACACAAGATTTTGTACTTTATGAATGGGCATTAATTCTAACAAATTGACAAGAGAAACTAGATTGTTTCGATAATAAAGCAGTGGTTTTTCAACCGACTCACCTACCGCTTTGCTTGCAGCGAAATGAATAATAGCCACTATATCGCTATGTTTCTCAAACATTCTGTCCATGCTCACATAATCAACACAGTCGATATTTTCAAACACAGGTCGTATTCCTGTTATCTTCTCAATACCAGACAATACTTCAACATTGGAATTTGATAAATTATCTACGACAACTACTTCAAATCCTACTTTTTGCAATTCAACAACTGTATGAGAACCAATGTAGCCGATACCTCCTGTTACTAATATTTTTGCCATATCTATGATATAAAATTAGCAATTGATCCAAATGAAGACCAATTGCTAAAATGTGAAATTATAACGATTAATTATTAAACAAATTCTTCGGATACACTCCTTTACGAATGAGTTCGTTGATTTTCAACACCACCTGAGGACGGTCTTCGGCATAAGTCACTCCAAACCATTTGGATGGGGTATCAAGCACTTTGCAACTTGCTTTTCCTTGAACAATTAACTCATTTACTGCAAGCGGAATGTAAAATTCAGATTTCAACTTTTGACCATGCTCTGCAAGAAAATCTTTGAAAAACGCTAAAGAGTAATCAAAATAATCGGGTGTAAAGCCCCACATATTCATTGACACTGGCGTGTTGGCTGGTATAGCTACTTCTTCGCCTTTTTCATCTAAGAAATTTATTTTTCCACCTTTTTCTTCGATATGTGTACGCTCTACCACATTTAGCAACAATCCATTTTCATCCACCACACACACACCACGGCTCACAGCACCACTTTCTGACAAAGTATTGCCTACATGATAGCCCACCATACAATATTCATTGGACTTACCAGCCACGCTCTTCAAAAAGTCTGCAAGCACAGCAAAGGACTCTTGACCATAAAAATCATCAGCATTGATTACTGCAAATGGCTCTTTGATAGCATCTTTACCCATCAACACAGCATGATTCGTTCCCCAAGGTTTTTCACGCTCAGGTGTATAACTACATCCCTCTGGAACATTAGAGATTTCTTGAAACACCAAGTCTGTTTCTATCAAACCTTTAAATTTATCAAGCACTACATCCCTGAAGTCTTTTTCAAATGAGGGACGAATAACAAAAACTATTTTTCCAAAACCAGCTTTGATGGCATCATAGATAGAGTAATCCATGATTGTTTCACCATTGGGGCCAAGTCCATCTAACTGTTTCAAACCGCCATAACGGCTCCCCATTCCTGCTGCTAATACAAATAAAGTTGGTTTCATCTGTTTATAATTTAATTTTTAGTTGTCTAATAGTTTGTCCCGACTTAACGGGAGAACTCTCATGACTAATTTGAATCATGACCCTGTGGGTCAAAATGGATTAAATTTGGTCATGGTCGTTACTTGTGTTTATTATTACGCCCTAGCCCCCGAATAGGGAAAAAGGAAGAAGTTTGTACTTTACAATCACACCCCTGTGTGTCCATTTTTTGGAACATGAGTGTTTCATCTCTACAGATATTTCAGTCTACAAAAACACCTCTGAAAGTTGGCACAGGCAAACTAGCTCGGCTTAATCATCACCATGAATGAGCATGGACTTAAATAGTTTGGAATTGATTCGCAAAGTTAATGAATTGTTTGGAAAACTGAAATTAATATTCATTCATTTTCTGCATGATTGTGCTAATAAATGTATAGACTGTTAAATCATCTGCTAAGGATTTAAATTGTTGAAAACTCATTAGATATATTTTGAGATTTTTATTCTAAAATACTATCTTTGCCATATTACACCGAAACGAATGAAGAAATACATCTACATATCCATATCCATACTTACTGTATTAATTACGGGATTTACCCTCATCAATCTACCAGACGCTGACCTAGAAACAATTCCTAAAACTAACTTCTCTTCTTGCGATCATGTTAAAAATTCGTTTCCACCTGTCACACCTTCAGACAAATTCAATGACTTGAACTGGGAGCATCTGGTACATGCCAAACACAACGGAATCAAAACACCATTTGCTTGTGATAGTGACTTGACAGCCAATATTGACAACTTGGTAAAAAAGTCAGTGGTGATTAAAGTGACTGAAAATAAATTTTATCAAATCAAAGAACTGACTTACTCACATCCATATCTTATACCCGAAGCTGTTGACATGCTAAATGAAATAGGCTACCGGTTTCAAAAAGCGATGGAGGAAAAGCATCAAAACCATTTCAAATAAAGAATAACATCACTTCTTCGCACCGAGCAGACGCAAAACAAGCTATGTAGGCGTAATCGAAATGCCACCAAAAGCCAATCAGCTCACATGTACGGAACCACAGTGGACATCTCCTACAAAAATTTTTATTGCACGCATTCAAAAGAATTGGTCTACAATCAAGAGGCGGTACGCACACTCACCAATGTGCTGATAGAGATGAGAAAAGAGTGTAAATTTCTTGCTGTAAGAGAGCATAAGCAATCTTGTTTTCACCTCACAGTGGTAGTATGCCAACCACTTCCTGAGGAGAACTAGCATTAAAAATGCCACTGAAATTTCATCACAACCTATTTTTTCACTAACTTTGCACCCACATAACCAAAGTACATGTTGACTTAGTAGCTCAGTTGGTAGAGCAACAGACTCTTAATCTGTGGGTCGTGGGTTCGACCCCCACCTGGGTCACCATCCGAAAAGCGTAATCTACTATAAAATAGAAGTTTACGCTTTTCTATTTTACATATTTGCACAACATTCGCACAACATGCAATTTCATGAACTGAATTGCAAATGGTTTTAAAACTCATCTGCCATTCTACACAACCCCCTCCTTTCCTGTCTTAGGCCGCAAATTAAACATCTGACTGTGATATTGTTTGCTGTAGTAAAATTGGCTGTAAGGCTCTGCATAGCCCTCTGAACACTATTTCATTTACGTCCCTCCCATTGGGTAAATAGATATAAGCCAACATTCTGCCATAAACATCAAACTAATTTTTACTTTCTTTTTTACGGTCAACTTTGTGCCTGGTAGAATAAGCTTAATCAGAAAATTGAACGATTGACAACCAAGCACCATTAAAATTTGACTTAAATCTGTGATTCCCGCTCGTCTTCAATTAATTTTCTACTTAGCTTTTTTCCAGTAGAATCCATAACCAAATGCTAACTACTTATTTTGAGGTGTTGAAAATAAATTTTAGTATTACGCCATCCCTACCAACAAC
>CAIUKZ010000532.1 GCA_903899865.1 uncultured Bacteroidales bacterium
ATAAAAAAATAAAAAATCTCAGTAAAAAAGCTCATGATTCTCATTATGAAAAATTCTTGAACCTTATATCCGAATACGAAACAATAACTATACAAATCAAATGACATTAAAAAGAAAAACTCTTATAGCAATCTCAGCTCTATTTTTTTCATTCAGCTTGGTTGTAGGACAAACAACTTTACAGGTTGACATTAAAAATGGAAGCAGTAGCACACGTACACTGTTAGAAATGAAAAAAATTCGATTTAATGGAGCCTATATGATAGTTGACCAAAAATCAAACGACAGCACATTATATACACTAGGAGCAATAAAACAGATTAAGTTTTTTGACCCACATGCAACCTCACTACCTCAAACCACATCGAACAAGGCTGCACATCTAGAAATAACACCACTCCCCGTTATGTCGGAAATGCAAGTTAGACTAACCTGCGACTTGTCCGAGAGTATTTCTATCAACATTTATGATTCAAGGGGGCTATTAATTATTCAAAAACAGTTTACCTCCACAGCAGGGATAAATAGCTTTACCTTGGACTTATCAAATCTTGCATCTGGTGTTTATATCCTAAAACTGGATAGAAATAACAGCTCGGAATGTGCCAAAATCATTAAAAATTAAAACTTACTCATAATTATGAAACGAACATGACAAAACTTAATCTAATTTGACCCTCAAAGGCATGATTAAATTTTGTCATGATAGTTCTCCCGTCAAGTCGGGACTAGCTATCTGACAACTAAAATTTAAATTACAAACAGATGAAAAAACTTATTATTGCATGTAGTTTATTTGCTACATTTTTTTTCAACCCCACCATGGCACAAGACATGCTGTACGTTCACAAAAATGGAATGGTGACACATCAAATAGCCATAACAGATATTGATAGCATTACCTTCAAACTAGAACCAAAATCATTTATTACAGATGCAGATGGGAATATATACACCACCATAACTATTGGCACTCAAACATGGTTAGTGGAGAATTTGAAAACAAAACATTTTAACAATGGGGATGCAATACCCAATATTACTGATGGAAACTCATGGACTAACCTATCAACTGCAGCATGGTGTGATTACGACAATTATTCTTCAGGCGATTCGGATTATGGTCATCTATATAACTGGTATGCTGCAACTGACAAAAGAGGTGTAGCTCCAATTGGGTACCGCGTAGCAACGGACAATGATTGGACTATACTTGAAAACTATCTAAAATTAAATTTTGGGACATCACTAAATGAAGCAAAAGCATTAGCTTCAAAAACAGGTTGGAGTAGTTCTTCTAACTCTAATTCTCCTGGCAATAACACATCAATTAATAATTCATCAGGGTTTTCGGCTTATCCTGCAGGTTACAGAGATGGGACATCAGGAAATTTCACTAGTCAAGGTTGGACAGCTATTTGGATAACAGCGACAGAGTATGATGCAAATCAAGCATACAATCGATTTATCTATTTTAATTTTGACTATTTCACTCGTAATCCATATTTGAAAAAAAGTGGGTTAGCTGTACGATGCGTTAAAAATTAATTGAATCCAAAATATAACAATATTTCATTTACAAACAAGGCCTCTCACCGAGGCCTTATTTGTAACTTCTCTTTCCTAAAATTTTTGACAGTCCTTCTACATCTAGATGAAAAAGGCTAAAGACAAAACCAATCACAGAACGCAATTTCCAAATTGTATTCTGGAAGCCAAAACAAAAAATGGACTTTCTGTAGTTTTTTCTTGCTCCTTTAAAGTCCTTTCGTATCAATTTATACCTACCCGACCTTGAATGGGCTTCTATAAGCTGTATCTTGAAATGAGTATGAATTTTTTCAGAAGAAAAATGTCTTGATTCAAAGAAGTCACTATTCCGTTGATAAAAATCAAGAGCAAAATCGTAAAAACCCTGACTAATCTCAGCTGTATAAGTTTTGGTTATCTGATTGGGGTAAAAGCGCCACTTACCCAAAGGCTGAGAAATAACTAAAAACTTGCCCAACAAGGAAAGTTCAATCCAAGTGGTAACATCCACCAGTGGTAAACCGTGACTTTGCTTGAAACCACCAATTGTGATTAATGCCTCCTTGCGTATAACAACCGTAAGCGCGACTAAAAAGTTTTTAAATATCAACACTTCAGTGGCAACACCTATAGGAGTATTAGCCAGCGTAGATGTGGAAAAATGGGACAAATCGCTAAGGCTATAATCTTCTGACAAATCAGAAGAAGATGAATATGCCATTCCATAACTTAAAACTAAATCGTCATCACCTTCCAGACCAACCACTTGAAGTTCCAACTTATTGGGTAGCCATACGTCATCACCTTCCAATACTGCAATATACTTTCCTCTGGACTGCGCCAACGCAAAATTATAGGTTTCTGATAATCGGAAAATGCCCACATTTTTTTGAGTAGACACCTTTATCCGTTCATCCTGCTCTGCCAGCTTTTTTGCCACTGCGTAAGTAGTATCTGTGCTCCCATCGTCCACAATGATCATTTCCCAGTCGGTAAAGGTTTGCTCTTGTGCTGAACGGATGCAATCCGAAATATATTGTTCGTGATTGTAGGTTGGCGTAATTATTGAAACTAATGGTTGGTTCATTATAAGTGACTTAATTTAAAACACAACAAAGGTAAGTGGATTGTTTTTTTGCAGTTTTAAATTTATGTGGAAAGAAAAATGGTAAAATTGAATTCCTTAATTTTATATATGTTTCATTTTTCTTTATCGCATTCTTAAAACTATGTTTACTACTATTATTTACAATCCTGACAGGTTTTCCGTCTTTATCAAAAAAATACTCTCCATCAGAATCAATTCCTGCAATTTTATTGATATGAGGAAATAATTTGTGATAATCTTTAAACGAAGTAAATCTAACTTTCATTTTCAAGTTTGACGCAATGAACCGCATTGACTCCTCACTAAACCACCAACAATGTACGGGAGGATAATCTGTATACCAAGCAACTTCATTTGGAAAAAATGATTTATTAGGTGTTGTCAAAATTATCGAACCATCAGTTTTCAACAACCCTTTGATGTGAGACATAAATTCAAGAGGCATATCAATGTGTTCGATTACTTCAGTCAGGACAACAATATCGTAAAGTCCTGCATTCTGCAGTGCATACTTTGAGAGTTCTGCGCAGACATAATAAATTCCAAACATCTCCTTTGCTTTTTCGACTGCATTTTCTGATATATCCAGCCCCACAATATCAAATCCAGCATTTTTGAGTGCAAAGGTAAAATAACCCAATCCAGAACCTATTTCTAAAATCTTTGGTTTCGAATTCATTTCTGCTGAAATACGCTTAATTTCAGTAGCTGCCGCCCAATAACATCGATTAGTTTTCACTAAATACTCAAGGGGGTTTATACTCTGTGAGATTTCTCTTTGCAAATTTGCGTAATCTGAATAACCTGGCACCAAGTTTGGATTCTTATAAATTAGTTCATAAATAGCTGATGCATCAACACGTGGTATTGAAAAAGATGTATTACAGGTACTACATTGAAAAATCTTAAAAACTTGAGGTTGTTGATAGCCCTTTTGTTCTCTTCTAAAAAATGATTCATTACCACATAGAAGACATTTATGTTGTTCCATATATTATCTATTTAAAAGTTTGCTATCATTTTTGCAGCACTTTCGGCAGCTTTTCCATTTCCGTAGAGGTCAATGGAGAAGTCGGAGGCTTTGGAGGACATGAAGTCAAAGGCTGTGAGAAGTTGTTGGCTATCGCTACCCACGAGTGTATTAAATCCATTTTCAACCAGCTCCACCCATTCGGTTTGTTCGCGTAGGGTGATGCAGTGCTTGCCGAAAAAGAACGCTTCCTTCTGCACGCCACCGCTGTCGGTTATGACCATATCACAATTTTGGAGTAGCATGATCATATCAAAATAGCCCACAGGGTCTATCATCTTAAACTTGGGTGTAATGTCCATTTTTGCCAATATGCCACGCGTACGGGGGTGAATGGGCACCACCACAGGAGTGATGGCGTGAATGCTGTTAAGCCCTGAGATAATACTCCTTAAATGGTCTGGATTATCCGTATTTTCCTGACGATGGATAGTGGCCAATACAAAACTGGAAAGCTGGTGCTTGGTCAGCACATCCGATACTTGTGAGGCTTTGGCGGCGTAGTAAAGTGCGGCATCCTGCA
>CAIUKZ010000533.1 GCA_903899865.1 uncultured Bacteroidales bacterium
AATAATCTGTATTGGACTACTGGCGGTGCTTACAAAATGACTTATGGCAATAGCACATACACCTCACTTACAAATTTTAGGGGCAACAACAGAGAGCAACTTAGCGCTGTAAATTATGGCTTTAATGTAGATCCCATGCTAACCAACGCATCTGTAGCAGCACCGACTTTGTTTCCAGCTTTACCACAGACGCTTGATGCTTTTAAAATTACAGCTAGCTCACCCGCAAAAGACGCAGGACTGGATTTATTTACAAAATTTGGTATCAATATAGGACTTCGTGACTATTGGAACAACATCACTAAAAGTGGTGCAGCCTTTGACATAGGGGCACATGAATATACGTCGTCAATACCAACCGATATCGAGAAAAGTATTGTGACTACCGGTTTGATGATTTTCCCAAATCCATGTGTAGGAGAGTTTGGAGTTATGTTTGACAACCTAGATAGAGAGGAAGTAGTCATAAGAATCACCGATATAAATGGCAAATTGGTGCATCAATCTGTCACTATGGAAAGCATCCTGAAATTCCCAGATTTAGGTTTAGAAGCAGGAATCTATTTCCTTTCGGCAAAAGGACAACACATAAATGCCGTGGGTAAGCTCATGGTAAAATAACAACAACGACAGACTCAATCCAAAAAGGATAGTTCATTTGAACTATCCTTTTTTTTGTTTTATTACAACTAGGAATAGATTTTACAAATTTTTTATTACCTTTATCATTAATCACAACCTTACATTTCAGGCAATCATAAAACAGAATCAAACACCTACATTTCAAGACATTACACAAACAACAGTTATTCAAAACCATTGGACAATAATAATGCAAAAAAAGCACTCTAAACACACCTACACACAGCCATGATAAAAATGAAGAAAAAAATCTATTCACTAGGAATAATCACACTGCTTGCAACTATTACAATTTCAGCTAGTGCGAACACCTACTACCTTAGCTCCAAAGGGAATGACAGCAACACAGGAAAATCAATCAAAACAGCTTGGAGCACCATCAGGCACCTCAACACCAAAGACTTAGCTGCTGGCGATACAGTTCTTTTAGAGGGTGGCACTGTGTTCAATGGCTTCATCAGCCTCAATGACAAAGATGGTAACAATCCTACCAAGCCACTTGTGTTTTCCAGTTATGGAAAAGGCAAAGCCATAGTGCACAACACCAATAGAAATCAATGTGGATTTTTTGGCTACAACACGCAAGGTATTGAAGTCCGCAACTTAATCTTTGAAAGTTTGAGCAATGATAGTACACACGTTAAAAATGATGGCATCGCTTTTTACAATGATTTGGATGGAGGAATACGCTTGAAAAATATAGTTATTAAAAACTGTGAAGTCAGAAATTTCGGACACAATGGAATAGCCATTGGTGGTTACCCTCCCACTGTGTGCAATACTGGGTTTGACAAAGTAGTGATTGACAGTGTGTTGGTGCATGATGTCAGGGAAAATGGCATACTCACTTATGGCAAAGAAAAACAAGACCAAATAGGATGGGCCAACCACAACATCCGAATAACCAACTCTGTCATTCATGATGTGACTGGCTATTCCACTCGCGGACACAAAGGTAGTGGTATCATAATTGCACAAGTGGACTCATGCCTAATAGACCATTGTGTAGCTTATAACAATGGTACACTGAACACAGCCTGTGGAGGTCCTGGTGGTATATGGGCTTGGTCCACTAACAATGTAACCATTCAGTATTGCGAAAGCCACCACAACTCAAGTGGCAAAGAGAAAGGTTGTGATGGGTTGGGATTTGACTTCGACGGTGGTGTGACTAATTCCACATTACAATATTGTTACTCACACGACAATGACGGTGCGGGTATTCTATTAGGACAATATGACGTTGCACGTCCGTGGGCACACAACACCGTCAGATACAACATCAGTGAAAATGATGCAAGAACCAACAACAGTCCACTCACCATTTTCAAAGGTTCGGGTTGTTCCTTTAATGGTCTGCAAATTTACAACAATACCGTGTATGTGAGTCCATCCGAAAAAAACCACACCAAAACGCTATCTGCATTCCAAATCACTGAATGGGTGACAGGTGTACACGGAATAAATATATTCAACAATATCTTCGAAACTACTGGTGGCATTCCACTGATGAACGTTCCAAAAGGATATTATGGCAGATTCAATGGAAATCTGTATTGGACAAATGGAAGCCCTGAGGCAATTTTCTATCAAGGAATAAACTACAGCACCGTAGAAAGTTGGAGGCTAGCAACCGGTAATGAAACAATCAATGGACAAAGCACTGCCCTCGTTGCAGACCCTCTATTAACTAACAAAGGAGCAGGAAAAATAATGTACCCACTACATCCAGAAAAACTGGATGGTTACAAACTTACATCTTCATCGCCAGCCAAAAATGCGGGTGTTGACTTAAAAGCTGAATTCGGAGTCGAAGTTGGTCAAAGAGATTTCTTTGGAAACCCCTCACTTACCGATGGGAAATTTGACATCGGGGCAGCTGAGTTCACACCTACAATAGTTTCAGAGGTAAAAACATCACCCGAACCAAAACGAAAAAAGAAATAGAATTGCATCGACTTTAGCCTATTTAACAGCATTTTAAACCGTGACTTTTTTTTATTCGGTCACGGTTTTTTTAGTAAAAATTCATTACCTTTGGACACCATAACCTTAAATCTACAATTATTCATGAAAAAAAGTCACCTGTTTAAGTTATTCATTTCATCCGCATTTCTAGTAGTATCCCTTTACAGTCATTCAGCTAGCTATTATTTCAGCACTTCTGGACTTGACACCAACGACGGCACATCCCCTTCTACTCCATGGCTGTCTATTTCAAAAATCAACACCATGGTGATTAATCCTGGCGACAAAATTCACTTCAAAGCTGGTGACACTTTCGAAGGGAACATCCTATTGGATGCAAAAGACGCCAATGACCCAACCAATCCTATTTTGTTTACTTCCTATGGCACAGGACGAGCCACTATTCACACGTCAGGAACCTCTGTCAATGGCTTTAAAGCGCTGAACACACAAGGAATAACCATTACAAATTTAAATTTTAAGGGTGATGGAAATGATTTAGTTGTAGAAACGAACAGTGGAATTCTATTTGAATCCACGCTAACAAGTTCTGCAAAACTTACCTCATTCGAAGTTCGCAACGTAGAAGTAAGTAAATTTGCTAATACTGGAATCTACTTTCATCAACATGGCACAAATAATGCAAGTGGGTTTAGAAATATTCGAATTGACAGTGCTTTGGTTCATGATGTAAAAGAAGCAGGTATAATGGTATATTGTCAGGAAAACACATTTACCCAAAAATCATGGCAATGTTACAACGTATCTATAAAAAACTCAGAAACCTACAATGTACCTGGATATGAGGACACTCAACATAGAGGTAGTGGAATATTAATTTCACAAACTGACTCATGTATTATCGAACGATGCATTGCTCATCACACAGGGATGTTAAATAGCAACAAAGGAGGTCCAGGAGGGATATGGGTATGGTCTGCAAACAATGCCATCATTCAATTTTGTGAAAGCCACCACAACTCATCTGGAACAGGTGGAGATGGGCTTGGATTTGACTTAGATGGAGGTTGTACCAATTGCGTAGTGCAGTATTGCTACTCACATGACAATGATGGTGCTGGTTATTTATTAGGACAGTATGGTAGCGCAAGACCGTGGGCAAATAACATTGTCAGATATAATATTTCTGAAAACGACTCAAGAACTAACAATAGCCCTATTACAGTTTTCAAAGGAGATAATTGCACATTCAACGGAGTAAAAATATATAACAACACAGTATATGTAGATAGATCTTCAAAACATGACGAAAGTACTGAAGCTGTGTTTCAAATTACCAATTGGGTAACTGGGATTTATAATGTGGAAGTGTACAACAACATTTTTCAGTCTGGAGGCAACTTAACCACTGTAGATATACCATCTGGATATTCTGCCAAGTTTATGTCCAATTTGTATTTTTCTTTCATGGCTGCAAATATTTTCAACTATCGAGGAGAAACATATACTGGTCTAAGAAGTTGGAGTGATGCAACAAATAACGAAAAACTAAATAATGTGATCGTAGGTAAAGAGGGCAATCCAAAACTAAAAAACCCTGGCACCTCAATACAATTATTTCCTAAAACAAACAAAGAACTAGATGCATACCAACTTGCAGTTGGTTCACCAGCTATTGGCAGTGGGCTGAATTTGGACTCACTGTTTCATATCAACATTGGTACACATGATTATTATGGTACCATCATTGCGCCCAAAAGCTCACACAACATTGGTGCTTTTGAAACTGAGCAAGGCTTATCCATCTTCAAACCATCAGTGCAAAAACTGACAATACTGGAAATATCACCGAATCCATCAAATGGGAATTTCAAGATTGAATTTGACAATGATGAAAATTCTTCGGCAAGTGCCACTATATCAGACATCACAGGGAAAATTGCAGATACCAGAATCACCACTGATAGTTTCATCCAGTATGCTAACATGAATCTGACAGAAGGTATCTATTATATCACTGTAACAGCCATGAACAAAACATATATTGGAAAATTGATAGTGAGACAGTAATCATTTCTCAAAAAAACAAAAGGGTAGCGCACAATTTAAATGCGCTACTTTTTTTTGTGAAGTAATCCATCTTTTGCCCCCAACAATTTGATACTCTTATGGGTTATAAGTTCACGCAGCAACACCAACAATAGAATAAGAATATAATAAATTCGTATCAAGGATATTTTTTGGTAATTATTGAGAGATTTATTCTATTTTTGTAAGAAGCATTATTCAACAAAACGATTATCATGATTGGATTATTAGGTATCAACCACAAGACTTGTTCATTAGAAATTAGAGAAAAGTATTCGTTTACCAATCAAGAAATTATTGAATTTTCAGAATTACTTTATCAAGAAACGAACATCTCAGACATCGTAATTCTTTCCACGTGCAATAGAACTGAGATTTACTTTTCGCAAGATTTGTACGACCGTCAAATGGCTTTTGAGCAGGTTTACAATACTCTCAATCTCTTCAAAAGCATATTAGAACATCATTGGCACGCTTTTTATCACAAATCAAATGTAGAAGCAGTTACTCATTTGTTTGAAGTTGCTTCAGGATTGGACTCTATGATATTGGGCGAAGATCAGATTATTGGACAAATAAAAGAGGCATACCTTTTTTGTACCAAAGCTGCATTGACTGACGACATATTGATGAGATTGTTTCAAAAATCTTTCGAAGCTGGCAAACGCGTTCGCTCCGAAACAGGTATAAAACTTGGAAACACATCCATCAGTAGTGCTGCAGTGGAGCTGTGCAACAAATACATGGGAGGTCTTGCCCAAAAGTCATTACTTATCGTGGGTGCTGGCGACACCTCCACACTTGCGTTGCAAAACTTCAAAAATAAAGCTGTAAAAAATATCACTATCACTAATCGTACGCTTTCCAACGCACAAACTTTAGCCAATAACTACAAAGCTAAAGTTCTGGAATTTGACAATTTTCAATCACAGCTGCATCTGTTTGATATTGTTTGTGTTGCAACACATTCGAAAGACTACCTAATAAAGGCTGAAGATGTTACGAAATCAGCACAACATTCAGCAAACAAACAACAAATTTTCATCGACTTATCTGTACCACGAAATATTGATGAATCTATCAGTCAATTTGAAAACATACAATTAATTTGTGTTGACGACCTGGAAGCTGTAGTACAAATAACGGCCGAAAAGCGTCAAGAATGCATCGAACAAGCCACCGTTATCATCCAAAAAGTACAAACCGAATTTTCAGAATGGCTTGCAAGTAGGTCTTTAAGACCTGCCATCAAAACAATAACCAGCGTCTTACAATCGGTACATAACAAAGAACTCAAACTGAATAAAAAATACGATTCCATCGAAACTCAAAATGCTGTGGAAGAATATGCCGAACACCTTACTCAGCGATATACCGGTCTATTGATTAAAAATCTAAAAGAGCTGACTAACAACGGCAAAGACATTGACTCTCTTAAAATAGTGGATAATCTCTTTAAACTTGACTAATCATACTCGATGAAACACACATGAACAAAATAAAAATTGGGGACAAATAAGGGTATGATTATTCACAACAAACCCTCTCTAGAAGTCCCCCTTCGGGGGATTAAGGGGGCTTAATAATAAAGTAATGAATCAAAAAATTAGAATAGGTACACGGGGAAGCCAGCTCGCACTCTATCAAGCCGAGAAAGTAAAAGCAACTTTGAAAGACCAATTCCCTCAAATGGAAGTTGAAATTCAAATCATCAAAACCAAAGGTGATAAAATACTTGACGTAGCATTGTCCAAAATCGGTGACAAGGGATTATTTACGAAAGAAATTGAAAATGCATTGTTAGATAATTCGGTAGACATTGCCGTACATAGTCTGAAAGACCTTCCCACCACCCTACCCGATGGATTAAAACTTGGTGCAGTGCTTGAACGTGGAGAATACCGTGATGCGCTGGTGAGCAAGAATGGCAAAAAGCTAAGCGAACTAGGGGCGGGAGATGTTGTTGCTACTTCAAGTCTTCGCAGACAAGCAGGACTTCTGAAAATAGCACCACATGTCACCATCAAAGACATTAGAGGCAACGTACTCACCCGATTGCAACGAATGGAAGAAGGTTACTGCGATGCGATGATAATGGCTGCTGCGGGTCTACAACGACTGGGTCTTGACCATCACATTACTGAAATAATAGACCACAACGACATCATGCCAGCTGTAAGTCAGGGTATTATTGCCATCGAGATTCGTGATAATGATGAGACAACACAAGAAATTTTGAATGCCATCAATCACATTCCCACATTAGAAAGTGCTCAGGCCGAAAGAGCATTTTTGGCACACCTTCAAGGTGGATGTCAAGTGCCAGTGGGATGCTATTCAGTAAGAAGAGATAACGAAATTGAACTTCATGGCTTTGTAGCGAGTGTAGATGGGAAACTGATGATAAAAGAAAAAGCGTCTGGCAATATCAAAGAATGTCATGAATTAGGCGTAACTTTAGCAAAAAAACTTTTGACATTGGGAGCTAAAGAAATTTTAGATAACATAAGAATTGAAAAAACAGTATGAGAAATCTACTTCAAGATCATGTGTATATTTCCACTCGTCCATTGAATCAAAATGCATTGTTGGAAGAGCTCCTCACTACCGAAGGTGCAAAGCTACTCAAAATGCCAACCATCGAAATTCAACCTGTGATTTGGGATGAGACTAAAATGGGAATAATTAGTACTGCCAATGAATACAACTGGCTGGTATTTACGAGTACAAATGGAGTGCAGTTTTTTTTCGAAAAATTGAAATCACTGAACGGTATTGTAGAATTGCCATTGACAATAAAAATTGCAGCAATTGGCGAACAGACGGCATTGAAATTATATGAGTATGGATTTCAAGCTACATTTGTCAATCCCAGCAATTCAAGCGAAGAACTTGCCAAAGTACTTATAAATGAAGTGCAAACAACAGACAAAATACTGCTAGTACTTGGAAACTTGGCCCGTGGCACAATGGCCGACATCCTGAGTCATAAAGTACAATGTACTCGCCTTGATGTGTATCAAACCGTAATGCCTCATCAATTTGAAGAAAAACACATACAAACTATTGTCAATGATCAATACGAAATGATCATACTCACAAGCCCATCAGCTTTTGTAAATCTGATGACGGTGTTGGAAGGAAAAATTGATCCTTCAAAACTTAGACTTGCATCTATAGGGAAGACAACAACCGCTGAAATCGAAAAATACAATATAAAACCAAACATTACTGCCTCAATGTCCAATGCACAAGGAATTTTCAAAGCTATAGTCGAAGCAACTTATTAAGCAGCCCCTAAATCTCCGCCAGATGGCGGAGACTTTTTTGCAGTGCAGATGAATAGTTAGATAAGAAAAATGAGTGCTTTTTGCACACACACTTTGAAAAAAATATTAATTATCAATTATTAATTATTAATTATTAATTAAAAATGTCTTTCCCCA
>CAIUKZ010000534.1 GCA_903899865.1 uncultured Bacteroidales bacterium
ATAATTGAGGATGGAAAGAGCTGATAGGTGCATAAAGAAGGTGTTTTCTTATACAAAAGTAGTTATAAAAATAGAATTTGCAATTTGGTAGATATTAATTGATTTTTTGTGTCAAAATAATTGGACGATAATTGTACCTTTGTATTTAGAGAGGTATAAGTTTTTTTTGACATCTTAAGTACAAACAAGTTTCTTATGAAGGATTGTGTTTTAACATTCCTACTATGTTCTCATTTTTTTACAGACACCTATAAAGGTAACTATTTTGAGGATTATTAATATTGGAAATTTCACAACATTAATTTTATATTCACAGAAATACAAAACAAGGTGAAAAAAAATATTTTAGCGATATTGATTGTTGTTGTATTGGCAACTTCAATTGATTGTTTTTCCAACAAATTAGTTTTGAATTTTGTTGGAACTGGTGCTAGCAATACTATTGATAGCGTTATAGTGCTTAATACTAGAACAAGTGAGCAAATTAAAATTGACTCAGGAAACAGTTTAAGTTTGAATTTAATAAATGACATTAATGATGTAAAAGTATCTGATCACTTTGTTTCTATTTGTCCAAATCCAATTGTAAGTTTTGGAATTATTTCATTTCCAGTAATCAATTCAGGGTCTGTTTCGTTAAAAATATTTAGTTTGGATGGTAAACTCATCACGGAATCCACGAATGAATTGAATATAGGTGAAGCTAAATATAGAGTTGTATTGCCAAAAGGTGTTTTTTTAATTCAGGTTCAAGGCAATGGATTTAAATACACTAGTAAACTCATTTCGCAATCCATCATAGAGAGTAAGGTACAGCTATCAATAGAAGACAATCAAGTGTTTGATAAACTAATCTCTAAAGTTCAAGATACCACATTCTACCGAACAAATAGTAACTTTAAATTTAACAAAGGTGATCAGTTGTTTTTTAAGGCTTATTCCTCTGGCAAGTATTGTACTTACTATACTGAATGTCCTAGCGAAAGTAAGACGATTAATTTTAATTTTGTGGATTGCACTGATGCAGATGGAAATCATTATGCTACAGTGAAAATTGGAACTCAGCTTTGGATGGGTGAGAATCTTTATGCCACAAAGTTCCGTAGTGGTGACACCGTCCCCAATGTAAAAGATGCCACAGCTTGGTCTAACTTAACTACCCCTGGTCTGTGTGCATACAAAAACTCTATAAACAAAGACTCTATTAGTAAATTTGGGAGATTGTATAATTGGTATGTTGTTGATGACAAACGAGATATTGCTCCAAAGGGTTGGCATGTAAGCACTCAAAGCGAATGGTTAACATTAACAGATTATCTAGCAGAAAATTCAGGCATCTCTATTAATTACATAAAAGCACTTGCTGCATCCACTGATTGGTATTCTAGTACGGATACTTATTCACCAGGGGCAATCGGTTATAACACAAGTATTAACAATTCGAGTGGTTTCTGTGCTCTTCCGATAGGTTCCAGGCTTTTAGGTAACGCTGGATTTAGAGTAATGAATAAACTTTGTTCTTGGTGGACTGCAGACGATTATAGTATAAACAGTGGTGGTAATGTTTTTCTTAATGTAAGTGGTCTAAAGGCATATATTGAACCACAATCAAAGCAACTAGGTAATTCAATTAGATGTGTGAAAGATTAAAGAAAATGACCACAGAAACATGCATATAACAATTACAAAATCAATAGAGTTTCATCTGTTGATAATTGTTTTTTAGTTGTCAGATGGAACTCGCACATAAACATCTTCTGGTGTGTCAAAGTTAATTTGTCGTGCTCGTTTCATTTGGTTTAATTGTTTGACTAATAAATAAGTAAAACTAAACAATGTCGGATTATTTGTGTCAATTGCCGGCCCATTTATGGGCTGGATAGATAGGTAGAATAAGATATTGGCTTTAGCCTAACAATAACAAAATCTGGCTAAAGCCCTGTGATTCTTGAATATTTATTCCGTCCCATAAATGGGACGGCAATTGAAATAAACACATTCTATAAGTAACATTCAAAATACGACACTATATTTACCCTGCCACTTAAGTTGTCAGAAAACAACTCATTTTTTCAAATATTAATAGGTCAATTACATGATTTCTTTTTTACACAACTTTTTGGTTTGTCTTAGATGATTAAATTTGTATGGCATGTTATGTTGATTTTAATTACAACTTCTTGTTCAACAGCCCCCATAAAAAAAACAAAGACACTCCATGTGATTCATGACACAGTCTTTTTGGACTGTAACTACACGTTCGATGAAGCTGTTGCAGGATCAGGCGCACCTGAAGAAGTGCTTGAACAGCTACAGTTGGTACAAGTAAAATACATATCATTTGATAATAAAACACATATTGGGCAATTGTTGACGAACAAACGAATAGTTGGGAAATTGAAAATTGCATTTGAATATATGTATGAACAGCGGTTTCCAATTGGACGAGTTATACCCATTGTGAAATACCAATGGGATGATAATAAATCCATGGCAGCGAATAATACTTATAGTTTTTGCTACAGGGATATTTATTATTCAAAACATTCTTACGGGTTGGCAATAGATATCAATCCATTTTTGAATCCTGTAAGATGGAAAGAAGGATACGAATACAGGAAGACGATACCCAATGGGGCTGTTTTTGAGCCTTCTAGACCTGGCACATTCACAATACATAGTACTGTTGTTCATAAATTTAAAACACTGGGCTTTCGTTGGGGACATAGTTTCACCCAAAAATACGACGATCATCACTTTGAAAAATGACAGACCAATAGTTATCAAAATTTTGTTACAAATCACAGATTATTCTTGATAGAAGCGAATGAAACAGTAACAATTGCATCTGTAAATTCGTCAAATCAATGACACATTTCTGTGATATTTGTCATTAGCTTTTCATGTTGTCATTTATTTTCATATTTTTGTATAGATTAAGTTGAATTCATTCTAATATATTTACATAATTATTTACACAGTATCATTATGGCTAAATTAACAAGAGAAGATGCATTGCTTTACCACTCACAAGGTAAACCTGGGAAAATTGAGGTTGTTCCTACAAAACCTTATAGTTCACAACGTGATTTATCATTGGCCTACTCGCCAGGTGTGGCAGAACCATGTCTGGAAATAGAGAAAGACCCAAATGCTGCCTATGAATACACAGCTAAAGGAAATTTGGTTGCTGTAATTTCAAATGGTACTGCTGTTTTAGGACTTGGTGACATTGGTGCAATGGCAGGAAAACCTGTAATGGAAGGTAAGGGTTTGCTATTTAAGATATTTGCTGGTATCGATGTGTTCGACATTGAAGTAAATGAAAAAGACCCAGAGAAGTTTATTCAAGTTGTAAAAGCAATAGCTCCCACTTTTGGCGGTATCAATTTGGAAGACATCAAAGCACCCGAATGTTTTGGTATTGAAGAACGACTCAAAGCTGAGCTGGACATACCCATCATGCATGACGACCAACATGGAACAGCCATTATCTCCGCTGCAGGTTTGCTAAATGCATTGGAGCTGGTAGGGAAAAATATTGAAGATGTGAAAATTGTAGTCAATGGGGCAGGAGCTGCAGCCAATTCTTGCACCCAATTATATATGATGCTTGGAGCTAAGCTGGAGAACATTGTGATGGTGGACTCGAAAGGTGTTATAAATAAACAACGCACAGATCTAAATGACAGAAAAAAACCATTTGCAACAGACAGAACCATCACCACCTTGGCAGAAGCTGTCAAAGACTCTGATGTGTTTGTAGGTCTATCTGTAGCAGGATTGCTATCCATCGAAATGGTTCGCTCAATGAATGTTCACCCCATTGTATTTGCATTGGCCAACCCTAATCCAGAAATTTCTTATGATGATGCTATGGCAGCACGTAAGGACATCATCTTTGCTACTGGGCGTTCAGATCATCCTAATCAAATCAACAATGTGTTAGGATTTCCATACATTTTCCGAGGAGCATTGGATGTGAGAGCCAAATGCATCAACGAAGAAATGAAATTGGCAGCCGTACGAGCAATTGCCACGCTGACTAAAAAGGCTGTGCCAGATGTAGTCAATGCTGCATACAATCTACAACAATTGTCCTTTGGCCCTGAATATATTATCCCCAAACCATTGGACCCTCGCTTGTTAACTATCGTTGCACCTGCAGTGGCAAAAGCGGCAATGGAGTCTGGTGTAGCGCGTAAGGACATCACCGACTGGGAAGAATATAACAATAAGTTGCGTGAATTGATGGGAAGCGATAATAAAATGCTTCGAAAATTCTATGAAACAGCACGTGAAAATCCAAAACGCGTTGTTTTCTCCGAATCCAATCATATCAATATGATCAAAGCCGCCGAGGCTGCCTATGCCGAAGGTATTTGCTTCCCAATTTTACTGGGTAATGAAGAGAAAATTGAGAAACTAGCAGTCGAAAATCAAATTGATCTTACTGGTATTGAAATCATCAATCTGCGTCATGACAGGGAAGAAAAACGGAGAGTTCTATTTGCTCAAAAGCTCACCGAAAACAAAACCCGTCAAGGTATGACCTACGAAGAGGCGTATGAAAAAATGTATGAACGCAATTATTTCGGTATGATGATGGTGGAACTTGGTCAAGCGGATGCTTTAATAACTGGAGTTTATACCAAGTATGCCGATTCTATTCAAGCAGCCAAAGATGTAGTTGGTATCAGAGATGGATTAAACTATATTGGTGCAATGCACATCATGAACACAAAAAAGGGAACTTATTTCTTAGCTGATACGCTATTTAATAGGCATCCAAATACAGAAGCATTGATTGACATTGCAAAACTGACACACGATACCGTTAAATTCTTTGCACATGAACCAGTAATGGCAATGCTATCGTATTCCAACTTTGGCTCGGATAAAATAGGTAGCCCTGCTAGCGTACATCAAGTGGTTAATACACTTCATGAAAAATACCCTGACATGATAGTAGATGGAGAAATGCAGGTGACATTCGCGCTTAACAAAGAATTGCGTGATGCAAAATTTCCATTCTCCAAACTTAATGGCAAGGATGTGAATACACTTATATTCCCTAATCTTAGCTCAGCCAACACGGCTTACAAAATGCTTATAGAAATGGGACTTGCAGAAACCATCGGACCTATACAGATGGGTTTGAATAAGCCCATTCATATCTTAGACGTAGAAAGCTCTGTAAGAGACATTGTAAATATGACCGCCGTGGCTGTTTTGGACGCAATTGTAGAAGAACAAATTGTTTCTAAAAATATCACTAGGGTGGGGTAAGGAATAGGTTGAATTAAACATAAAAAATGGTCTTGTCAAATTTGACAAGACCATTTTTTTATGTTTGGATAGAAATATTATTTTACTATTGCCTCAACGACCTTAGCTCTTATTTGTATGAAAATTTTTGAGCCAGTGCTGGCGTATTGTGTTTGAACGTAACCCATACCTATGCCAGTTTTGGTTCCTGGAAGTATACTTCCTGATGTTACACGTCCAATGATTTGATTGTTTTCATTCAGTATGTCGTATCCAGAACGTGGTATTCCTTGCGATTTCATCTCGAAACTTATCAGTTTACGAGCTACTCCGTCAGCAACTTGCTTTTGTAATAATTGTTTGTCAATCAAATCTTTACCGTCAACAAATTTGGTAATCCAACTCAGATTGGCTTCGATGGGCGAAGTGGTGTCATCAATGTCATTTCCATAGAGTGTGTATCCTTTTTCCAACCTCAATGTGTCTCTAGCTCCAAGACCGATGGGTTTAATGCCAAACTCACTACCTGCTTCAAAAATAGCATCCCACAGCTGTACGCCATATTCGGGATAAAAGTATAGTTCGAAACCACCCGCACCTGTATAACCTGTTTTGGATATGATCACCTCTTTTACACCTGCAAGTTCACCTGTTACGATACAAAATCCTTTGATTTCAGAAAGATTGATGGCAGTAAGTTTTTGCAATGTATCGATGGCTTTTGGTCCTTGAACAGCTAGTAAAGCCATTTTTTCGGAGGCATTTTCAAGTTCTACGCCTTCTATGATGTTTGACATCAACCAATTCCAATCTTTTTCAATATTCGAAGCATTGACTACTAAAAAATATTTTTCGTTTTCATATCGATACACAAATATATCATCCACTATTCCACCTTTACCATTTGGCATACAAGAGTATTGTCCTTTCATCAATGGTAGTTTTGATACATCGTTGCTAGTCATTTTTTGTAGAAAGGTCAATGCGTTAGGACCTTTTACCCAAAATTCACCCATGTGAGTCACATCAAAAACTCCAACTCCGTTTCTTACTGTTAGATGTTCGTCGGTAATTCCAGAGTATTCTATTGGCATGTTATAGCCTGCAAATTCATGCATTCTCGCTCCTAGAGCAATGTGTATGTCGGTAAATGGTGTTGTTTTCATGTTGTGAATGTAATTATGCCTCCCCAAGCCCCTCCAATAGAGGGGATGTGAAGTTAGTATTGTTAATTTGTTGTGTATGTATTTGATTGCTTTTGAGTTAGTAGATTTGCAATTTTTAGGATGAGCATGGTTGCTTTTTCCATGGATGGCACAGGTACATATTCAAACCGACCATGAAAATTATGTCCTCCGGCAAAGATATTAGGACAAGGAAGACCCATGTAAGAAAGTCTTGATCCATCCGTTCCTCCACGTATTGGTTTCACTTTGGGTGTGATACCTACTTGTAGCATGGCTTCATGAGCCAAGCCGATGATATGCATCACTGGTTTTATTTTATCATGCATATTGTAATATTGGTCATGTATTTCGACCGTGGCAGTCGCTGCCCCAAACTCTTCATTGATTTTGGCTACTAGCTCTTGAAACAGACCTTTTCTTAGCTCAAATTTGTCATTGTCATGGTCACGAATGATGAAACTCAATGATGAGCTTTCCACCGTTCCTTCCATATTGATTAAGTGAAAAAAGCCTTGGTAGCCCTGTGTACACTCTGGCGTTTCTTCACGTGGCAACAGCCCAATAAACTGGTTGGCAATGAGCATCGAATTGACCATTTTGTTTTTTGCATAGCCAGGGTGAACATTCAGTCCATTGAAAGTAACTTTAGCAGAAGCGGCATTGAAGTTTTCGTATTCAAGTTCGCCTATTTCTCCACCATCCATGGTATAAGCCCATTCAGCTCCAAATTTCTGTACATCAAAATGATCAGCACCTTGCCCTATTTCCTCATCGGGTGTAAAACAGATACGTATTTTTCCGTGCTTAATCTCAGGATGCTGGATTAGGTATTCCATGGCAGAAACTATCTCAGTCAACCCTGCTTTATCATCAGCGCCAAGAAGTGTGGTTCCATCAGTGACGATGATGTCTTGTCCAATATAATTCAAGATATCCTTGTATTTACTGGTGCTGAGTATAATGTTTTTTTCTGGATTCAGCATGATGTCATTACCATCAAAGTTTTTGATAATGCGAGCCTTGACTTGCTCTGCCGTCATATCAGGACTGGTATCCATGTGAGCGATAAATCCAATAGTAGGAACTTCCATGTCGGTGTTGGCAGGAAGCGTAGCCATGATATAACCATTACTGTCCAGATCTACATCTTGCATGCCGATGGATGATAATTCGTCAACCAAATATTTAGCAAAAATCAACTGTCCGGGTGTACTGGGAGTGAGCTTGGTGTTTTCGTCAGAGGTGGTAGTGAAACTTACATATTTCAAAAAACGCTCAGATATCTTCATTGCAGGGAGTAGTTTTTGTTGTTGGAGTGCAAAATTACTCAAAAAATAAGATTCTGTGCTGATTTAGTGACGGTAATTGAGAGAAAGTTTGGTTAAAATAGAAATTTTAGTTATTATTCTACTTGCTTTTGGATTAATAAGAGCTTGAATATTTGTAAAATTTTTCCTTTTCCCTTTCCAACCCAATATCAGATTTCAAGCAGAATTGGAAGTAGTTTCGCATATTCTATACAATATTCTATATCGCTCAGAGTAAACTTTACCCTTGTATGTTGGTTTTGGTTGTTCGTCTCATAAAGCTTCTCAAGAATGATGGTCGAGTCATAAGAAATGAATTCACTAACAGATTGATAACCAGCATCATAAATTAATTTTGCAAAAATAGTTCCTACTCCGGTAATTCTTACCAAGTCGCATAGTTGGACTAATTCCGTCAACCCCTCATATTACAACCTGTATTCTTCTGCAAGTTTTTGTCTTTCAGCCTTCTTATGAGCTTTCATAAAAAAATGTTTTGAATTAATAATACCCATTAATTCAAGCTGAAATGCAGTTTTTAAATCCATAATGGAAAATTCGCTTAACTTTACAGGCAATGGAAGATAACTATTGGCTTCCCTTCTCAGAAGAGTCAAATAATCTAAGTCAAATCCAGTCTTTTTGGCAAATTTCGCAATTTTAGTTTTTGTTTTAAGCGCATCTGAAAGGTCACCCAAACTATTAATTCCATTGGAAATAAGAATGTCAAAGTTCTGGTCAATGTTCAATCTTAACGCTAATCTCGCAGGTAGTAGATCTTTGTTCTGGATAATATGTTTGAATTTTTCAATTGGAAATTCAGATGTATTGAGAAAGTAGCCACTAGACATAAAAGCAGGAGTAATTAAGTTACAAGGATATACTTATAAGTTGTTACAAGCATTTAGCAACAACTTATAAGCTCAAGACATAGTTATGACAACTAAGGCTTGCGTTACCCTATTGACAAGTCAGGTTTTTAAAGAATTTTAATATTTACACACTTATTCCGTTGATAATTTTGGTTCTATAACGAATGAGGTGGGTGAAACCAAAGAATGAAATTATAACCACAAAAGGTCACAAAAAAATCTTAACACATGGAACACATTTAGAAATTCAGTCATTAAAAAGCCAGGACACATAGTTTGCCTTTCGGCAAATTGGCTTGCATAACAAAGAAAAAGTTAAACCACATAGGTACAATAGTTAAGGGTAGAGTCGTTGCATGCTGCGTCTGATAAAGCATTTTTTGAACACAAAGGCACAAAGGCACAAAGTGCTAAGAAAAACTAAAAGTTTTTCTCTTTGCGTTCTTCAGTTATTACATGTGTCTTAACGCCTTAGCATTTAGGTTTTCAAACTGGAATTTTTGTTTAACTGTGTGTTCTATTGTTTTTCAAAGAATATCCACCCAAAACGTTATAGAACCATAATTTTACTCAACACTGTTTGCTTTCACATCATCATAAAACTTTGCCAAAGTTACTTGTGCGTACGGCATTAACCATAAAAAACCAATTCCCAAAGTTAATATACAAAGTAGAGCTAGTAAGAAGAAACGCAATCCCAATAGGAAGTATTTCATTTTATGACCCTCCATCATTTGCTCACTTTTTTCTAATGCTTCCTTGGCAGTCAATGAGTTGTCTTCAACAAAAAGATAGAAAGCTTGAGAATAGGCTATGGCTTTAATGATGCCAGGAACAATAAGAAGCAAGGTCCACAGTAAAACCTTCAACACCATCCAAAGATAAAGTTTAAGCGTTTTTTCAAAGAGTTTAAATCCTTCGAATAACATTTCTAGATTCGCGTCCTCATTTCTTGATAAGGTCAACATAAAAAGCTGATTACCATACATCAATGGTCCACCAATGATGAGCGAAAAAATCAATCCAATACCCTTGATTGATTGAATACCACTGCTTAGAATTACATACAATACGGATACTCCGATGGCTAATCCCCATTTTCCTGATAAGGATGCTTTGGCATCTGACATTAAAATTGAATTTTCTGTTTTCATAAATTTTGATTTAGTTTAATACTTAATAATCAGGGGCAAAGATATTGTTTTATTTGGAAATAGATTGTGCATTATTCCATTTATTAATGAAAATTTAATCTGTATTACTAAAAACATATAGAGATAATCCCACACCAATTTTTTCTGTACCTTTGCAAGATTATTCTAAGCTTATTAAACCAAAGGCTGTCAGAAGTGTTTCTAAGATAAAAGTTTATGCAATCGAAAATATATCAACTCACCGATTTTTTACCTACTACCAAAAAGGAACTTGAGATCAGAGGATGGGACGAAGTAGATGTGGTTCTATTTACGGGTGATGCTTATGTGGATCATCCTGCATTTGGTGCTGCTGTAATTGGTAGAATCCTTGAGGCTCAGGGCTTGAAAGTGGCCATAGTTCCACAGCCCAACTGGCGCGACGACCTCCGTGATTTCAAAAAAATGGGGCGACCACGGTTGTTTTTTGCAGTTTCTGGTGGAAACATGGACTCCATGGTCAATAAATACACCGCCAATAAACGCCTTCGGTCTGATGATGCCTATACGCCTGATGGCAAAACAGATATGCGTCCTGACTATGCCACCATTGTCTATTGCGATATTATCAAAAGTTTGTATCCCGATGTGCCTGTAGTAATAGGTGGAATAGAGGCTTCATTGCGCAGGTTTACGCATTATGATTATTGGTCTGATAAATTGATGCCCAGTATTTTGGTTAATTCCCGTGCTGATTTACTTATTTATGGGATGGGTGAGAAGCCTATTGTGGAACTGGTACACCAGTTGAAAGCAGGTGTGGCATTTTCTGAGATAACGGAAATTCCACAAACGTCCTATTATGCAAAAGTTCCAACTAACAATTTGGAGTGGAAAGATATCGAATTGGTGCCACACGAGATTTGCCTTACCGACAAGAAAAAATATGCCTCCAATTTCAGATACATTGAAGAGGAGTCTAATAAATACAATGCATCTCGATTAGTTCAAAAAACTGGTAATAAATACATAGTGGTCAATCCTCCGTATGAGCCAATGAATGAAGCTGAGATAG